>NZ_JACHFL010000010.1 GCF_014201875.1 Deinococcus humi
TAAAGTGCGTCTGAAAACCGTCAGGGTGGGAATTTGGCCAGGCGGCGAACCATCAGACGGATCATCACTTCGTACACGAGGTTCTCTGCGGTTTCGACCAGTGCTTCGTAATCCTTGGCCAGGCGTCTGGACTTGCCCAGCCAAGCGAAGGTTCGCTCCACCACCCAGCGGCGCTTCAACACCACAAAGCCCTTGGGCACCTCCACGTGTCGTGGAGGTGCGTCTTTCGGTGCCCAGGTCCCTTGCCAGCCTGACCAAGGATGCTTGACGATCTCCAGCGTCCAGCCCAGATGGGTCTTGATGTCGCTCGCCAATTTTCCGGTGTATCCCGCGTCGGCCCACACGTGCTGCATGCGAGGAAACACATTCGGCAGGTCCCGCAGGAGCAGGACCGCACCCGTGCGGTCCTGGATGTCCGCCTCGTGCACCTTGATCGCCATCACCAGACCCAACGTGTCGACGAGGAGGTGACGTTTCCGGCCACTCAATTTTTTCCCACCGTCGTAGCCGCGAGGTCCACCAGCTTCAGTGGTCTTGACCGATTGACTGTCAATGGTCGCGGCGCGACCCTCACGCTGACGGACCAACTCCCGAAGGGTGGTGTGCAGTGCCTCCCAGACGCCCTGAAGTCGCCACAGTCGGTGGTAGTGGTAGACCGTCTGCCATGGGGGTAAGTCGTGTGGCATGGCCCGCCAAGCTATACCGCCGCGCAGGACGTAAAAGATCCCGTCCAGGATCTCTCGCAGCGACCACTTCCGGGGGCGGCCGACGGCGGCCTCTTGAGGAAGAAAGGGAAGAAGAATGTTCCATTCGGCGTCTTTCAGATCGTTTGGGTACGCAGGCCGGGTCATGAGCGCACCACCTCCGGCCCCACCGTGCACGCTTTATGGCTCAGGGAAAACCTGCGCCAGCACGTTTTTCAGACGCACTTTATGGCGTCGCTCCTTGGAAGGTAGGCGAGAGCGACGCCGCCTTACGCCTGCGCCCGGTGCGCTGGTAAAGGCAACTCTCGCGTTCAGTCGCCGTTTATGACGGGCGGTTTCAATGCGTTTTGCCTGGGCTGTCGCGGTACGTCACCCCATACAGGACCGTGCTGAACACCTGCCTTCCGTATTCGCACTGGCACCTGTAGCAAAACAAAATCACCTGGGCGCGTGCGTCTGTCCATTCCTGCCGCTGGCATTGCCCCGCGCAAAGCCGTGTTTCTGTTGCCGCCCATGTGCGCTCCCTGGGGAAAGGGGAGAAGGGGTGCCTCTCCCTTCTCCATTGCTAGAACTTCACGAGATCCGGCAGCCATCCGGCTTGCTTAAGCGCGGACGCTTTTTCCAGAATCAGCCCCACGATCTCTTTCTTGCTGGCCTTGGTGAGTCCAACTGGACGGAACGCTTCGGGCATGGTCTCGATCAGTTTCAAGAGTGCGTCGGTGGTGTGGCCCTCCAGATACGAAGTGCTGAGGGTGAAGCACTCCTGCACATCATTAGTCACGTCCAGCCGCTCGGCCAATGCCTTCACGCGGCGCGGCGCGGGATTCAAGCTGTTGTCCCAGTCGCCCACCTGCTGATGCGTCAGGTAAGCAAACAGTTTCAACAGGTCCTCGGTTTGGACTGCCGGCGCGGTCAAGGCTTCCTGCACGTCAAATCCAAAATTCCGGGAGGTCAGCCGTCCGCTCTCCTCCAGGGCAAACACCGTGGCGAAGGTAGAGGCCAGCTCTGCCGCCAGGGCGCGGCCTTCCTCGGTCAGCGGCACCTCTTTCACACCCCGCAGGTGGATTTCCATTGCCCCGCCGCCGTTGCGGGAGATGGTGACCTTGGCCAGTGATTCGCAGGCCAGGGCGAGGCACATTCTGGGGTCCGTTGCCAGATGGCCTTGAATCGCCCGGGTGCGCGCCCTGTGGGCCATGATGTGCGCGGCCTCCCTGATCTTCGGGCTGGTGTTGGCGGCAGGGTAAGCCGTGACCGCGCCGCTCCCGGCTTCGCCCGTTACCTCAGCCTCGGCCCTGGCTTTCTCGACCTGCCCACGCTTGAACGCCTGAGCGTCGGCGTGGCGCACATACAAAGCGCTTTGGCCGATCTTTCCGGTGGCCGTGCTGCAAATCAGGGCCAGATTCGGGGTCATGCCCTGTGGCAGCGTCACCCATTCATGGGTGGGGAGATTTGCATACGCGCTCTCCACAGGCACAATTTCCACCTTGTCCCACTTGCCGCTCCCCTCCTCCTGGGCCTTGATGAGTTCCAGCGCCTCAAGCTGTCGGTTCAGGGCCGTCTTGTGGTCCGCGAACTTGGCCGGAAAGTCGCCCAGCATCCCCAGCCCACCCTCGTCAATCCTGAGACCGCTGGCCTCCACATCGAACAAAGCATGCTCCACGAGAAACGCCCCGGCCTTCACGAGATTCTTGAGGGTAGAGATACTGTTGCCGTTGCGGGCGTGTTCGGTGAGGGATTTCTTCATGGCTCCGCTGGCCGCCGCGATCACCCTGGCGTGTTCCAGTGTGATGGCACCCTCGTCCAGCAGTTTGCGGCCCTCGCGCCCCAGACCTGCGGCCAATTGAGCGCGGCTTTTGACGGTGTTGGGGTGCTTGCCGTACTTGGTCGCCACATAATCCGCTGTGCGGCCCGCTGCCATCAGCGCCAGAAAAGCGTCGGCCTCCTCCATGGGCGTCATGTCCTGGCGCTGGCTGTTTTCCAGTGTGGCCACCTCGATCAGCTCCGCATCGGTCATCTCCTCGATCCGGAAGGGGAGGGGGTAGCTGTCCGGCACCTGATAGAACGCCTCGCCCATGATCGGGCGCCCGTTGGCATCCTCGCCAGTCTGCACCTGCACGGTCAAGCCCTGGACCAGCAATTCGACGGCCCGCTGACGGCGTTCGCCTGCGGCCAGCTCGATCATGCCGCTTTCTTTGGCGCTGGGCCTGCCGATCAGGTTTTGCTCAATGCCCGTGCGGATGACGTTCCCAGCGTCGTCAAACTTGGTCCGCTGAAAGATGCTGGCGGCAAGTTCCACGAGTTTGTCGTGGTCAAACCGCTTGCGGGGGTTCAGGCTGCTACGGCAGGTGCGGCTGTAAGGGATATTCACCACATCGGCGGTGGGGTCTGGGGTCACGAGGCGAAGTGGGGCGGGGCCAGTCATCTGTTCTGCTGTGGTCATATGGAACGCTCCTTTCCTCTGTCTAAGGTATTGACAATATAGTATATTCATTACTTACTGTCAAGACTTCAAGGAGAAAGTCAGGCCCCTCTCTTGCCGCCCCTATCGGCTTTTCCCCCGTCCCGCGCCCGCCCGACACGTCGTCCCCTCGGGGCGTCGTGTGCCGCCCCCAGCGGCGTGACAGAGTTCGCGTTCGCCGTAGTGTCGCCCGCCTCTCTGGGATCCCCCTTCACCCCTGCCCTTTGCTCTGGCTGCTGTCAAGCTGGGCCGCTTGAAGCGGCCCACAGCCGCAACCCGGCCTCCCTCTGCCGGGTTTGACAGCTTCCTGCGCGCTGCCCTCATCCTTTGGCCGCAGGCCAGCCGGAAAAATGTATGAGGCCGTTGCCAACATTTTCCGGCTGGCCGATGAGGTCCTTTTGGGCTGTTGATCTGTTGATCTCTTCAAAAAAGACGTGCGGTCAAAGGTCGCCGTATATTTTTATATTTCTATACTTCTGTGTTTTCAGGGTGCTGTGTTCGAGCCCAACTCAGACGGCGGAACGGGTGCTGCGCGGCCCCTGGGCCGCTCCGTGACACACAGTAAGTGCGTGGCGGTCAGAGTAGGTGTGCGGTTTGTACTCCCTGAGGCTGTGGCAAACCACATCAGGTCGTCGGGAGCTGTTAGAGACGCTGGACATTGCATGCTTGCACCGTACGTGATTTAGTTTTTGGGCATATCCTCCTCATTAAATACGCCTACATCGTAAAATGATAATATGGTAAGGACGTCAATTACTTTCCACGGCTGTAGGAGAGGGAGACCGTCCCCCTGAGGTTCACTTCGGCCACAGGCGGTTGACCACCCGGGACCTTCAACGATCCCTTGAAAACGACAGTTACCCTTGCTGCCGTGGTTCGACTGAAGTTCATCTGGCGGATGTGATCGACAAGGTTGAGGGAGCGAATGTAATACGTTGCAAGCAGAGCGGCCAACTGGAGTGCCTGACCAAGTTCACCTGCCTGCCGGAGGGCGTACGGCAGGACACCGCCCCGCACTTCATTTGGCAGCTCAGGAAAGTAGGCCGCGAATGAAACAGGTTCAGGCGCTTCTCCAAGCAGAAGTTGGCGAAGCTGACGCTCTGCAACGATCTCAGGCGCTTGCCCCATGAAGTTGATCCTCATATCGGTGCCATGGGCCTGCACCGGGACGAGTCTCAGGGTCATTGTCGATACTCGTCCCGTCGTGGTCTCGCTGAGCAGGGATACCTGCACATCCAGGGCATCCAGGCGGTCAACGAAGCGAACCTTTCGATACCCGAAGTGGGGAGGGGCAAGGGTCCGGAGGGCGGCGCGGTCTTCCGGCCCGCGAACGTTCAGTTCGAGTTCTAGACTCTCATCCTGCGCGCGGGTCACCCGCCTTGCCTGATATAGGCGGTCGCCCAGGAGCACCACGTGTCCCGCAAGTCCACGCGACGCCCCTGACGTCCCCGGCTTGCGGGCGCTCTCCGTCTTGACGCGGACCGGAGTGGGACGTTTCAGCTTTTGCAGGGTCGCGTTGACGATGCGCTGGACTCCGTTCGAACGCGTCAAAAAACCCGTGGTCGATCGGACACCCGGCACCTCCGTATCGTCCAGTCTCACGGGCAGGATGTACGCCTGGTGATCCAGAAACGCCCGCGCTTGGGCGCTCTCCCGTTCGAGCCTGGTCCAGGCCTTCTTGACATAGTTCCTGGAGAGAAACATGATGCAGAACCGGGCCTGGTTGCGGTAGATGTCGTCCAGATACTCGTAGAGATTGCTGCCCCACAACTCGCTCTCAATATCCGCATCACGGTCGTAAAAGGTCTTGACCCCTGCTGCCGTGAGCGCCTCATAGACCTGGTGGACGAACTTGCGATCCTCGCCCGCAAACGAGAGACAGACGTCGAAGGGATATGCCTTGTTGCTCTCGCGAGACTTCGCTTTGACCGCAGGGAGCCTGGCACTGATCCGTTTCGCTGCAGCCGGTTTCGCCGCTAGGAACCCGTCAATCACTTCCTGCCGGGCACGCAACTGCGTCCTGACGTCGGTGAGTGTGCCGTAGCTCATTCGGCCCAGCGCCTCAAACGCCTTCGCGCTGGTCTGTCCCCCAGGGGTACCTTTCAGCAACCGTAAGGCTTCCCGGTTCCACCGCTGGATCTCTGACTTCAGCTTGAGGGCTGCGGCAGAGGCGTCAAACTGCTCGGGCTTCCTCTTGCGGAGGAGGGGTTGCAGCGCGGCGCGGTGGGCATCCAGCTTTTTGCGCGTCATATGATCTCCCGGGCCACGGCCACCACCACCAGCACGAGGGGGACGTAAAAGACCAGCATGGCGGGGCGGAACGCACTGACGGCCCACGTCTCTGCGGTCAGGGCGTCCAGCTGGAAGTCAAAGGCATCCTGCTGCCCCTGCCGGGTCAGGTTGAAGATCCGCCGGTATTGATGTTCCCGAGCGAGCAGGTAGGCGTCCAGTGCCCAGAAGATGACCGTCGGCACGAGGGCCAGTGTCGCCAGCCGCTCCTGCCCCGTCGCCCCGCTGAAAGTCAGCAGGGCTGTCACCAGCGTCACTGCCCACCCCTTAAGCAGGAACCCGTTGGTAGACAGGCGTCCAATGATGCCCTGGAGGAGTTCGAGCGACTTGCGCTGATCTTCGGTCAGCAGGGGGAAGGTCACCGGATCATCATAGGGCCCGCTCCTCCTGAGCAAGCAGCGTTTTGACCACCGCGTGCAGGATGCCCTGCACCATCTCGTCGCTCAGATTCTGTCCAGACTGCACGTAGATCAGGCTACGGCTGAACAATGCGTCCGCGAGCCGGAGCACCTCGGGGGCGGGCGTGGTGGGATCTGCGAGGCGTTCCATCGTTTCTCGGGCATTCACTGCGTACCGCCGTAATACTTGTGGATGTACTGCACGAGGTTCCACATTTCCTGAAGGGAAGTGCCACTGTACGCCCAGGAGAAGGTGGTGATGTCCTCCATGTTGCCTTGCTTGCGGTAGCCCGCCCGGTGCTGGAATTCCTGAAGGCTGATGCCCCAGGCGTCATGCGCCTCGATCAGGGTTCGCAGTTCCTCCAGAGAGTGAAGACTCCGGATGCTCGTCGTCCTGCTCCAATTCATGGCTGATCTTACCCAGCCCAGGAAAGCCAGCGCAGGGCATGGCCTGCATGCTGATATCTGGCCTCGCCGCCGCCTCCTTGCTTCTACACTTTGACCATGATGCGTTCCACTTCGGCGGTCGCGCTCCTTGCACTCTGCTCCAGCGCCCTCACGGCTCCTGTCCTGGGTCAGCGGATTGATCTGTCGCGGCGCGCGGTCACCGCGCTGAAGGCCACCGGCCTCTGTCAGGAACTCTCGTGCAAGGACGCCGTGATCGCCCGGATTGATCCCCGCACCACCTACCTTGGTGTGCTTGACGGGGGCGCGTTTACCTATCTGGTCGATGGGAAGGTAGCCATGATGGGCTGGATGGGCCGCCCGCATGGCGAGAGTCCTCTCACGCCGAGTCCAGCACAATTCAATCGCCTTGCCTCGAGGGGAGCAGGACAGGCTATCCCCCGCAGCTGGCTTAAAGTGACCTGGGACAACTAGGACGGCACCCTCGGCCTGGATCCCATGAACTTGCCCCGCGCCGTGCAGGAGAGCACGGTCTATGGATCGAAGACTGGATCCGGGGCCTGGATGACGCTCTACATGGTTCAGTCGGCGCACGAGGTCAGGTTGCGCGCCTTGATCAACCGTGTAGAGCCGGCCAACGCTCAGGCGGTGGCGGCACGGTTTATTCAGGCCATGAAGGGGCCTTTGAGTCCCATCCCGGGGCGCTGCCGGGCTAAGGAGACGCCGCTGATGGCCACCGTGCTGCTGGACGACACAACGTACACGCGGTTTAACGCCTACTTCAGGAAGCTGGGCATGCCCGCCACCGGATGCTGCGGCTCACCCCCAACGTGGAGCCTGCCTGGCCTGAGCGGCTCAAGCGTTTACGTCGAAACCCGCAGTTTTGATGTGGGAGCGGAGTTGCCGAACGCCTGTGTCGGTGGGGGATCCATGTAAAGGCCACAGGGCGAACCAATACGACCGCGCTGGTGCACGTCTGGAACAATGGCCTGACCCTCCTGATCAGTTCGTCGGCCTCAGCTCGGGTGAGGCTGGGAGCGAAGGCGAGTGGCGGGGCAGGTGGACCACACCGTTAAGTGAATGAGGATGGCCCGTATGACCCGGAGATGCGCTGCCGACTATTTGCGCGTGGATCTGGGCCCATACGGAAGCTGTACAGTCGTGTGAGACGATTTTATCTGTTGCGCATGTAGAGCATTGGCTGGGACAGAGAAAAACCAAGTTGTCGCCTTTCTCAATCGCCGAGGAAATGAAAGGCAGGGAGCGGGTATCAATGGGCCTACCGGTGGTGAGAGGAGGACATGTGTTCCTCATCACTCCAGACCCGGTAATAGGGGCGGCCTGATGTGGCCTTGCCCGCGGCTGCACCTGCGGCACCACTTGCTACGCCACCAAAAAAGCACAGCACGAAGTAAAAGAGCATTGGCAGAGCAGATGCAACGGTCTTAAGAAGAAATCTCAGAAATACGAAACCGTAAATCGCAGTCAAAACTGTTACTGCTTTGACGACTCGCCAGATGAGTAACAAAATTTGAATTGCATTCTCCCTGGTCATGGGGTCTCCCTCAGTTCCTGTCAAACACGCTTCTCTGGATGAGTTCACCAACTCCAAAGGGATCGACTGCCTCTGCCTGTAAGGAGATCGGCGGATCCATTGGTGCTGGCGCGGGGACCAGGCTGTGCTCTTCAATCCTGGCATTGATGGTCTCAAGCGGTTGAGGCTCCCGGCCTACGCACACATCCTGGATGGCCTGCTGCAAGTCGTACAGGTCATACACGCCGATCTCGCGCACCACCAGGCCCCACTTGAACAAGGCGACGGGATGAAACAGTGGCTCTAACGCCATGTTCTTGATGATCTCGCTGATGCTCTCGCCGTGGGTGGTGGCAATAAAACTGGCCTTGACGCTAAGATCCTTGACGGTCTCAGCTTCCAGCCGGGTTTGCAGCTCGTCAATGGCAACGTAATGGGCAGAGTTGTTGGCGATGGCCTCCAACATCACCTTGTGCTGCTCGGCCTTAATCGGCACAAAGTAGCGGTCTGCCTCGCCGATGCCGGGGTGTGGCGTGCGTCCGTCGCCCGCAACCTCGTTCGACGTGTCCACTACCGTCAGGTTGGCGTCGTACCGCTCGGCAGCAATCCGAATGTAGTCGCGCAGCAGCGTGCTTTTCCCCTTGCCTGCCTTGCCCATAATCAGCATTGAGGGGCCTTCCTCCACGCACTTCCTCAGCAGCTCGGCCACCCCCACGTAAAAGCGGGCCACCCGGATATTGAAGCCGTCCGTCCCCTTCCCGTCGGCGCTGGGAATACGGCTGATGCGGTGGCCGGTGCCATCAATCCCGGCGCGGTTGTCGTCGCGGATGTGGTCAATGCGGCTGCGGAGGTCCGTCAAGTGGTTCTGGCCGATGACCAGTTCAGGGTACTGGTGCCACCGGCCGCCATGCTTGATCTTGAGCGGGCGGCCAAAGCGAAGTTTGACTTCTTCCGAGTCACCGATGACGGCGGCCAGTTCCAGACGAAGATCAGCAGGGAGAATGCGGAGAAGCTTGGCATAGTCCTGCTGAATCCGGCGGTCCACTTCTTCAGGTGTGAAGAGCATGGCTACTTGACCGGGCGCAGCGGCACACTGTTCTCCAGAATTTCTTCCAGCAGCTCGTTGGTGATTCGCTGCTCCTCGCGTTGGGTCAGCTTGAGCCGCATGTTGAGAGAAAAGCCGATGGTGATCAAGAGGATCAACAGCCCCTTGGCGTCGTAGATGGCCAGGGCGAGCGCGGCCAGGTTGAGAAGGGTCAGAAAAGTGTAGTAGGCATTGAACTTGAAATCAAAACGCCTGGCCACCTTTCCAACCATCGTGCGGTCCATCAAATCCTGGTTTGTCATTTCAACACCTGCTTCAGTCTTTCAATGGCCTCGTATTGTGTGACCCGCGGATTCCTGTTCGTGGCATTGCCGAACCAGAGCAGCATGGTGTTAATTTCTTGAGCGCTCATGCGCTCCACGTTCGGATTGGGAACTTTGCCTAGATCTCTTCCCTTCCATCCCTGGTTATCAATAATAATAATTCCATCAATCGCAGGGGTTTGAACTTCATAGATCGGTACATTGATGACCGCGAGAGAGAGAATGGTACTTTTTGCAAGATAGTTATAGTATTGAACTGTAACCAGTTTAATCTTGGTATTCCGCACTCTATCCAGATAAGTTTGGCGAATCCCGTTGGCAAGGCTCAAGTCAAAGATGGTTGGGGCGAAGATCAAAACACGTCCGTTTGAGGATGCCTCCAGTGCTTCCAACATCCTTGCATACTCCCCATTCTGGGCAGAGGCTGCCGAACTGCACAGCCCAGCAAGAATAAAAAGGTGCTTTTTCATGGAATCAGCCGCCGCCCTTGCTGACAGCTCCGGCATAGGAAGCGATCCCACCAAGAATTGTTGTCAGGAAGTTGACCGCCGCGCCCATGAAAATCATGGCAGCAAGAAAGTAGATCACCGAAAGCACAACCTGCATGATGGCCCCTCCAACGGCATCGAGAATTTGAGCACCGATACCAACAAAACCATCAATGTAGCCGGACATTTTACTGGCGACAAAATCATAAGCCTTGCCAATGATGTTGGCCGACTGCTCATCGGTACAATCCACTGTTTCGCCGTTTGTCGTTGAAGCAGCCCTGGCCTTACAGGCCGACATCTGCCGACTGGTTTCATCGTAGAATTCAGTTTCTACGAGACCAGCCCCAGTGCGGTTAAGAGAAGCGACAATTCCATTCTGAGCAATAAATTCTCGCGTAGCCTCGGCGGGCTTGATAAAAGCCCGGTCAATGGCGCTGTAGGCCAGCAAGGGAATCATGGCCGTCACGATCATGGCTCCCAGCGTGCTGCTGATACAGGCCCAGATTGCGTTGGTCTGACCCCACATGGTGAACCCAATGGCCAGGGGTAAGACGTAACCCACGGCGAGAACGATAAAGCCGGCAATCGCAATAATGCTGGCGTACATGATGGTAAATCCAGACAGGGCAATGGCCCCGGCTCCGATGCGGGAACCGGCTTTGGCAAGAACATCTCCGCCCGCTTTGAGTGCAACGCCAGTCCCAAGAGCTTTGGCACCATAAGCCGCCGCTGTCGTCCCCATAGACGTGACCGTACTGACCGTGGCAATCATGTTTGACATCTCAGTTCCCGCAGCCTCAATCTTGGCATTGAGGTCTTTGGTAAACATGCTATTTGAAGCTGAGTAAGTGGAATTCCACGTGGTAATAATGGTTTGATGCACACCTGGCACAAGCGTGAGCATGATCGATACGCCTACGCCCTGCACAACCGTTGATCTCATTTCTCTGTGGTTGTTGCGCCCAAGAGACTTGTAGAGCTGGAAGAAGAAACCCGCAACGGCAATTGCAACGGCAAGTTTTTGAATGGATCGACCGATACCCGATTTCTTCAAATTGGTATTGAGATCGTTGACCATCTCAAGAGGATTTCCGATAAAAACTTTCTGATAGGTATCAAATGTATCTGCGCCTGCCACACCGATCAGAGTAAGGAGAAGAAGTGGTACGATAAACCGCGATACTCTCACCATTTCCCCACAGGATCCAGTTTAATCTCAGCGCCAATAATGGAAGACATGTTGCTGTAAGCAGCTTTGATTTCGCGCTGGTACTCAGCGGCTTCCGCATTGTTCTCGGCCACCATCTCTTCGACTTCCGCCTTAAATTTTTCCTCGTTTCGAATGATCTCCTGCTCGCGGTTCTGGCTCTCCAGCATCAACTGGGTGTTCGTCATCACCTGCTGCTGCGCGACTTCGGACAACTGATTCAGGAGCGCAACGGACATGGTGGCCTCCTGTTTCATGGCTTCACCTGTGATCTGCACCAGCACTTCGCTGACCTCGCGGGCGCTGATGGCTGAGGCCGCGTCTTCGGTGTACTTGTCCACCAGACCTTTTTTCAGGGGCGTGCCGATCACGTTCGTCGCCGCGTTCATGGCCTGGGCCGTGTTGGCCTCCAGAGCGTCCGTGGTCTGCTTCTGGATCTTCTGCGCCTTGTAAGCGTTCTGAACCCCACGGGCCGCGTTCATGGCGTCACTGGCCCGCGCCACGCCGTTTGCCAGGGCCAGGGAGGGGTTACTGGCAATGGCCTGCTCCGCGACTGAACCGACACTGCCCTCAGCGTAATTCGCGTTCAGGGACTTGCCTTTGCCAAGGCTCTTGATCGTTGCGCCGTAGAGGGCTTGCCTGAACTCTCCGTAACTGGTTTCCATTCCCTCGTTCAGCCGCTTGAGAACGTCATTCAGGCCGCCGAGATTGCCCATGTTCTCACCCGCGTAGTTGGCGAGCTGGCCCATGTATTTTCCAGCCACAGCTCTGGCGAAGCCTTCCCAGTCACCATTCAAGAGGTTGTTGTTGATGAAGCCGTGGATGCTCTGCAACTGGCACAGCCACTGCATCTTTTCTCCAAACCTTCCTGTGTCGATGACGCCGACACCTTTGACGTTGCCATTGGCCGTCACACACGCCTGCTGCAAGACGCCTCCCAGATGGTCCCAGCCGTTGGCGGCGCTGGCCACGCTGCTGAGCATGCCCACGGTGACTGCGGTCAGGATCGCCCCATGTCTCACAGGTAGCCTCCAAACTTGTCCAGCACGAGGTTTTTGACACCTTTCAGGACGTCGCCCCCTGCGCGCTCGATGTAAGGACCCTTCTGTGCAACCTCGTCATTGCCGCTGTTGAACATCCACAAGGCCAGCTTGCTTTCCTGCACCTGGATCACGTCGCCCACACGGGTTCCGGCCCCACCGGCCTCCCCGCTGGCCTGCACGAGGAGGGCGAACTCGCTGTACTGGCCCACGACGTTGTTCAGGGTGGGCAGGGTCTCCTCCATGACTTCGGGCAGGCTCAGCACCCGCACCACGTCCCTGGCCACGTCCTTGCTGTAGCGCCCGATAAACAGGTGCGAGAAACTGTCGCGCAAGTCGCCGAAATGGGCCGAGGCCGCCACAGACTGCGTGCCCATTCCAAAGGACACCCCGAAGGAACGGAACACCCGGAGCATCCGTTTCACGGCGTCCAGTTCTTGGTCGGTCTGCACCTGGTTCTCGAACTCGTCCATGAACACGAATTTCTTGATGCCGCGCTCGTACTTCCTGGCGACAGACCAGATGGTGTTCTTGATGATGTGGTTGGCCACCCGCTTCATCAGATCATCGTCTTCTGGAATGCCGTAGATGGAGAAGTACAATCGGCGGGCGTTCAGGGTCACGTTGCTCTGGCAGTCCACGAACGGCGCAACCGGGCTGGAGCCGAGGGCTTTTCGCAGGCGCACGGCGGCGCTGCGCGCGGCGTCTATCACCTGGGGTTCCATGCGGCGGCCATCGTCGGTGTAGTTCTCGATGATGGTCAGCATCCGGTACAGGTCCGACATTTGCGGCGTGCGGTCCTCCTGGGCGAACTGCACATAAATGGCCATGATGCCTTCCATGATCGCCACGTCCTCATAGCCCTTCTCGCGCAGGTCGTTCACGGGCGGTTCGACGAAGATGCGCACAAAGGACATCAAGGAGGCCAGCTTGTCGCCGTCTGGAAGGGCGGCTCCGTCCTCCAGATCAAAGACGTTCAGGCGGGTCTCTGATCCATACCCAAAATGGATGATCTGCGCGTCCTGAATGGATTTGAAGAAAGACTCGAAGTCCTGCTTGGCGTCGGTCACGAGCAACACGGCGTCCGGGTACCTGGCCAGTTCGGCGTTGTAGAGCGACTGCACCAGCACGGTCTTCCCGCTCCCGGTGGGGGCAAAGACGCAAAAGTGCGCCGTGATGGTGCTTTTGGTAAACAGATCGAAGCGGATCAGGGACTTGTCGCGGTTCTGGAAGGTGATCGCGCCCTCGTCAAACCCCTTCCAGGGGGAAACCGGGGGGAAAATGTCGACCACGTTGCTGGTGTACGGGCTGAACTGGAAGCCGCTGAAGCCCCCGGCAAACGGCGCAAGGGAGAAATACTGGGCCTCGGCCTGGAAGCCGTAGGTGATCGGCAGGCCCGCGCGGAGGCGTGACATGTTGCCTCTGGCCCTGCGCTTCATGGTGTCCAGTTCGTCTTTCGTTCCGGCGATCAGCACCACGGAGACCGCCGCCCTGAAGCGGGATTCCAGCCCTTCGAGCCGCTGGGCCATTTCAATCTGTTCCAGCAGATTGACGGCCTTGCCGTTGGGGATGACCCCAGGAGACCGCACCCGCGTCCAGAGGTCGTTCTTTTTCTTCTCAAGCTCGTTGGACACGTCGTAATCACTCTCACGCTGGGCCTGCACCACGACGTAATACGTGCCGTGCAGGTCTTCAGTGATGCTCCGCAGGTAACCCGTCTCGGTGTATTCCGGCAGGCGGCTGACGCTCAGCACGTCCACGTAGCGGTCTCCAGCGGCGTAGTACCCGGCGTCCAGATTGCTCCCCACGCTGGCCGTGAGCTGGCGCATCAGGGTCTGCTGGTCCGGCAGGCCCCGGCGGCTACTGCTGATCGAGCGCTCCTCCTGGGGAACGAATGCGGGCGCGCTGGGCCAGCCAGGGTTGAGGTACAGGAAGCACTCGTCGAACACGTCTTGCTGCGTCATCGCCGTGGCCCGGAAGCCGCTGGCATTCATCTGGGCCACTGTCCCAGCCTGGAGCGCGAGTGCACCCTTTACGGCGTCTTCGATCTCTCTGGCGCTGGGGGCGGTGTCTGCCGTGAAGCGGTCCTCTCTGGAAGGCGTGACCGTCACCGTGGCAAAAAAGCGCCAGTGGGACACCTCCCCTTTGCTGATCTTGCTTTCAAGCAGCGCGGCGCGGGCGTGGGTCAGCTCCCGGATCACCGGGTCCGAGCAGGCGTCGGCGTACCGGCGGGTATCCGCCACGGCGTCTTCGTGTGCGCCGCGCAGGCTGGTGTAGGTCGTCATGGTCTCGCCGTCAGGAATGGCCAGGTCAAACACCGCCTTGAGGCGGGCGCTGCGGCGCAACAAACTGTCCGGGGTGAAGTGGATGTGCGTGGGCGGCTCAAAATAAAAGCCGTACATCAGCCGTCCATCGGTCAGGACCAGCACGTCCCTGTAAAGATCCCAGTACGGCAACACCCTCCCGAAAGAGGATTTGCCTTCACGGAGATTGTTCTTTTGTCTTCGCTTTCCGAACACGGCGGGTTCTCCTCTCAAGCCTTCTTCTGCTGGCCATCTCCTGCGCCACCTTCTTTTCAATCTGGTCAAGAGAGTGGCCGATGGTCATTTCACGGGTCACGATGAGGGGGACTGTGTGTGTATCAATATCCGGGACGTAGGAGTCAATCCCGTTGAGCCACCAGTTCAGAAAAAATTCAATGAACTTCGGATAAGGGTAGAGTCGCTTTTTGATTGCGAAATTGACAAACCACGTGACTACGGTGCAAACAATGATGAAGAGCAGACGCATCGTTGGATTGGGAATGACCTTATTGGCAATCTGACCGGACAGATAGAAGGCAAGACCAATGGCCACAAAGTCAGAGAGATCAAGAAAGGAAATGAATCCAACTCGCCCATTTGTCATGTAACAATCATGGCGGAGTGGATGATCTGGTTTGGAGTTGGCCTCTCGTCCGGTCATCTCAAGCTCTCCCTAGACCGTGCAGCCTGCGCCGAACAGGGCCGTGGCAATGGTGCCGGCGGCCAGGATGACGATGCCCCCGATGACGCCGTTTTTGAGACTCTGAAAAGCGTTGGTCTCACCCATGAGCTTGTTCCAGCCGAACATCACGACGATGACGGTTCCAGCAGCGCCGAGCAGCGTGGCCGCCGTCAACTGCGTCACGAGGCTGCACACCAGCCTGGTGATGGGCGCGAGGTCCTGGGCCGCGCCCATGGAAACAGCCAGGGCCAGAAAAATGCCCAGGACGGCCACCTGGGTGCGAACGACCAGGAGGGCGGGGGCGCTTCTCCCGGTGGGCAATGTGGGGGCGGACGGTGTGGTTTTGGGCATTCCTGGTCTCCTCCTTGCAATCTACATACTTGTATAATTACATTTAAACTTTAGCATGGATTATCTTTATGATAATGTATTTTCATGGTAGCAAATCCACTGGAAGGACCGCCAGTACAGGCCACTGAAACGGCATCTTCCCGTCATTCTCATGAAAATGAGACATGGAACACGGTCCTCAAACAGTTTCAGCCAAGGCTGACCAAGGCAGGTTTTGGACCGGAAGATATTCCAGATCCAGAATCTTCACAATTTCCCAGGTTTCTGGCTGATCTCAGCGCAGAAGATCATGTGTTGGCGGCTGAAGTCTCCAGAAAAATAAGACGTTTTAAGGACCACGGGAACTTGCCACCCGCCAATGCTTCGGCAGGACGGGACCGGAGGCGAAAGGCCAAACGCTCAGCTTTGATGCGGCGGGAAGGGCAGAGCTTTGTCTACGATAAGAAAAAGGCTCCGCTTTACGGCTTAACGGCCCTCCTCCTGGGGATTGCGCCACTGATGTATTTCCTCTCGCGTCCGCTCAGTCAGGCGGCTGGGGTTCAGGGCGGACCAGCGTCACAGACAGCAAAGCAGGCTGACTCAAAGAGGAACGCCACGAGAACGCCAGGTGGTCCAAAAGATTCCGGGATTCAAGCAACTGGCCCGGTTGTCCAAGCTCGTGGTCAGGGCGCTGTGGCCGGGGCTGGCAGTGAGGCCGGGAAGGGTGAAGGTGGCCTGGTCAAGCCAAAGGGCAAAGACAACCTGACGGCCTTTGCGGGTGAGCGGGGTACTGGGGGCGCGGTCACCAAGAAGGACATCGCCATTACGCCGCCAGTCGTTCCCTCTCCTCCAGTGTCCAGCTCGCCCCCGCCTCCCAACAACCTTCCTGCGAATGACGTGTACCGTCCCGTCGCCGCGAGTCCCGCGCAAAGTTTTGGGAACACCATCCCCGCCCGGCCGGCGGCCCCACAGCCTGCCGCACTCCGCTCTGAACCGACTCCAGCACCTTCCTCCGTGCCAGAGGACCCCACGCCCGTTGCTCCGGCTCCTGTCGCCACTGAGACAAGTCCGCTTCCATCTGCTGCGGAAGTCGCGCCTCAGCCTGTGGCGCAGGCCGTACCGCGTGCTGCTGCGCCCCTTCCTGCCGCCAATCTGGAGACGTCGTTCGGTGCAGACATCAATCCGTCTGCCCCGTCGGGGAACGCCGCGCCGGTGGCCTATGCTCCTCCCGCACGCCGGGTGTCCAGCGGGCTGATTTACGAGCGTGAGCGTCCAGAGCCTCCCCAGACGTCACCCGAAGCAGTGACCAGTGCGGCGGCTTCAGCACAAAGCGCAGCTCCAATCACAGGCGAGGGACTGACCTTCGGAGGGATGGGAACGTCAGCACCAAGAGGCGGGGACATCACCGCGCGGAACACCGTCCCGGCTGAAACGCCCTTCGGTGGGACGGCCACCAATGCGGCCTCCAAACTGGGTGCACTGGGCCCGTACAGGAATCTCCAGCAGGTGCCGGTGCGGCTGGTGACGGCGGTGTACGCACTGACCGGCGGCTCAGTCCCGGTGGTGGTGGTCACCGCAGAAGGCGGCTCTTTCGTCGGTGTTGGTACGATCAACGGTCAACTGGCCCGCGTGGACATGACCTTCCGGCGCTACATTGACGCAGGGGGTCAGGTGTTCGAGATCGATGCCCTGGCGTACTCGGTGGAAGGCCAGAATTTGACCCAGGGTGTCCCGGCCCGCATTGAGCCGATTGCCCCCACGCTGGCCCTCGACGCGGCCCAGAATGGTGCCAACGCCCTGCAAGGCGCTGTCCAGTCGGCCCTCAGCGCAAATGCCGGAAGCGGCCCTAAGATTGCCATTGGCGACGGGGCGGCGATTGCTTCAAATGCCCTGCCCCCGCTGTGGCAAATCCTGGCAGGCGGTGTGGGTGAAACCTTCGCCCTTCCCAAGGCCACCCAGTCCATTTCGCGCGCCGCCAAGGTGGACAGCAACACCCAACTCACGCTGATGATCGGCATTGGAGCGGGGCAGTAAATGGTGATTCCGGCTGAATATGGTCCGCTGACCGTGGGCTTGTGGCTGGCTGTGGCTGCCGCGCTGGGCATGTGTGCGCTGGGCCACATGCTGCGTCGCCAGACCGTGCCCATGACACTTCTGGTGGTCACGGTTAGCATGGCGATAGGCGGCATTGCATTCTTTCCTGGCACTTATATGAATCACTCTGTTGTCAATATTTTGAAACTGTTTACAATCTTCATTGTCCTTGATTTGATGATAGTGAGCCTGGTATTGAGATTCAGAAATAGACCAGTTGCAGCGTAAGAGTCAGTATTGAGCAGGAAGGCCATACACCCTATCTGCTGAATTCTTTCACTGCGAGAACAAACGTTGTCATTCAACCTGAAGAAGCCCGGACGTTCCAATCCAGGTCAATCGAACGCACTTGGCAGGTCAGTAGGGTTTGGCGATCTGCCAGTATTGGGTCAGCAGGCCCGTCATGGCCGTGGCGTTCTTCGGGTCGGTGATGATCTGGAAACTGGCCTTGCCAGGAATGATGATCGGCCCGCCCTGCACGACGATCAAACTGTTGGTAAAGTTCGCTGGCATGGTGTAGACGGCTGCGCCCACTGCTTTGAGCGGCTTCATGTTCTGGGCGAATTTGGGGGAGGTCATCACCCGCACCCTGATGGCCCGCTGCTGGGCCAGTTGCAAGATGCCCCGCTGGAACTCGCCGCTGCCAAACGCCACGCCGTACAGGTCCACGTTGCCCTTGAGCAGTCCGAGAACCGCTTTGGTGTCGGTAGTGGTGGTGATGGGGGTCTGCGCCTGGGCGGTGGCAGTGG
Organism: Deinococcus humi; assembly: GCF_014201875.1. NCBI lineage: Bacteria > Thermotogati > Deinococcota > Deinococci > Deinococcales > Deinococcaceae > Deinococcus > Deinococcus humi. The sequence goes on from NZ_JACHFL010000010.1 coordinate 18,053, forward strand.
CCGCCGCCAGCAGCGCAAGAATGGAGAGGGTTTTCATGGGCGCTCCTTAAAACAGGTAATCGATCAGGGGGACGCCACTGACGCGCGGCACTTCGTAGCCTTCCGGGACGCTCTGCCAGGTGAAGTGCGTTTGGAGTCCGGCGTAAGGCAGGCCTGCGGCGAATTCTTTAATCAGCACTGGCGCGGGCAGGGGCACCACAACAGGGGGAATCTGGATGGAGACATTGTTGCCGGTGGCCATGTAAATCATCTGACGCAGGGGCTTGGCCGCCGCCGCTTCAGGCAGGAGCTTGACGGTGGGCCGCGTCCACGCCGAAAACAAGTTGGTGTAGCCGAACCGCTCATAGACGGGCGACGGCTGCGGCGGGAAGGTGCGCTTGAACTCTTCGAGCTTCCACACGCCGGGCGGGTTGGGATTGGCCAGCACGTCGGTCAGGGCGGGCAAGGTATGCACCCGCAGGGGCAACGTGACGGCGTTCCCAGTCAAGCCCTGGGCATAGTAGACCGGGGCGGTGGCCGCGAACACACCGCCCAACCTGGTTCCGGCATCTTTGCCCTTCTGGGCCAGGCCCAGCAAGTCAGGCTTGAGGGTCTGTGTGGGGGCCACCAGCGCCCCAGTGAGCAAGGTGTCCCACAGCAGGGGAGAGAACTTCGCCGTGGGCTTGATGGCTTCCAGAATGTCTTTCTGATAATCGGCCTGATAAAGCTTCTCGGCAGTGAGGGTGGCGGCCTTGATCCGGTTGACGGCCTCGCCATATTGAAAGGCAATCGGCCTGGGCGCAAGTGGATTCAATGTTTCCTGATCGCCTTCGATGCAAAACAACTTTGCTGATCCCAGATAAAAGCAGGTACCAGGAAGATACATCAACGTCAGATCCAGTTTCGCACCAGCGCAGTAATCCGTATTGGGGACGTTCGGAAGGATGGAATAAGAATCCATATTCAATTCATCTTTAATGTCTTGCCTGGGGATTTTTCCAGCCAACTCTTTGGGATACATTGAATCTTCTGTATTGACAATAAATTCTGGTTTAGCTGCCTCCTGATTCTGCCCAAAATCTATTGTGCAGTGGGAGAGATTCATAAAAGGGCTGTTAAGATTGAGCATCGCCCGCCAGTAATAGCGGTCTTCAAAACGCTGCCATGCCTGCCGTATGTCCTTGCCAACACGAAGGGTTTCATCTCTGAAGCTGTATGGCACATTGTACTGGTACTTGCCGCAGCCCGCTTTATCCTTGTCATTCTTGGCTTTCGCAGCGCATGACTTGTACTGCTTAAACTTTTCAACGCTCATGAAAGAGGCGTGCGGAACGGGCCGGCTGCTGGACGTGTCGTAAATATTCTGACGGTCATACTTCGGGGCTTTCTCGGTTGTCGCGGCTGTGGCGTGGCCCATCAGCAGCAATCCCGAGAGGACAAGCGGCCATCTCATTTGAGGATGACTCCCACGTACTTGCGCGCGGTGGCCCTGGTGGTGGCGTCGGCCTCGATGACCACGAACATCAGAACTTTCGGCCCGGCCTGTTCAAGCACCCGCTGGGGCACTTCTACCGTTCCCTTGAATGGAGCGGCAGCCCCGACAGGAAAATAACCTTTGAGAATGCTCAGATCGCTGACGGGCACGTTCTTGACGCGGAGGGAAGTCTGGGCGGTGTCCAGAGTGTAGGTCTTGCCTGCAGCGGCCCCGTTCAGTCCCACGGTGTACCTGAGCGCCTGACTGTTCGGCGTCCTGGCGTTGCCTTCCAGATCCACGGTCAAGGTCAGCGCGCCATTGGTCCCGGCGAATGAGGTTGGCCTGGCCGGGGCAGGTGCTGAGACTGGCCGAGCTGGAACTGGAGGCGGCTTAACCACCAGGGCTGGTGGCTTGACTGTTGGGGCTGGGGGCTTGGCCGTTGGAACAGCTGGCTTGACCACTGGAGTTGGGGGCTTCACGGCCTGCACAGGTGGTTTGGCGGCTGTGGCCGGGGCTGGCCTAGGGGCCGGGTTCTTGATGGTGTAGGAGAGAACTCCGCTTCCCTTGTCGGTGAGGTCCATCAGCACTTTGAGAATCACGGGAGAGGAATTGGGATTCGCCGCAATCTCCCCTGATGCTGATTTCTCTGCCTTCTGTTCCGCAGCCGTCAGCAGACGAAAATTGATCGTGGCTGTGCCGCCAGCCTGAAGCGCGTCAATGTAAACGACTCTTCCATCGTATCGATCAATGCTCGCCAGCACGGCGTCTTGCTTGCTGGTATTGATCCCAATGCTCTGAACCCTGGACGGAAAAACCAGCACGATCTGATAGTTCGTGCTGGCAATCATCTTGACGGCGCTGTTTCCCGTCAGTTGATTGGTTGTGAAAATGGTTTGCAGGCCAGTTTTGACCACCGGCGCATTGCCCGGCACTGCTGGTGCGGCGCTGTTTCTGGTCACATTGCTTGGAGCGGGCGGCTTGCTGGGTGTCACCGCTCTTTGCGCTGTCGCAGGCGTGGAAGTCACCTGCGGGGACAACGCCTGACCATGCCCCAGGGAGAGCGTCAGGGCCAGAGCGGTCCAGGAAGATGACTTTGTCATTCACCCATTTTGACACGAACATAATGAGTAAATCCCAAATTCTCAATCAAATGACTCAAAAAACCGCTTGATCAATGTCATCGTCTTGATCTCTAGTGTCAACGTCTAGAGACGATATTGTCTGTGCTGGGGGTTCGGGTACGGCTGGCAGAGGTGCAGTTGAAACTGTTGAAATGGCGTCTGGCGCAGAATCTTCGCCTGTTCCAGGCTCTTCTGGCGGCGGGTTGATGGGCGCGGTGGCTGGGGACATCGCTGCAGCTCCTGCGCCAGCTTCCGGCACGCCGCCAACCGTGGCGGGGGTCCCAGGTGCAGGGGAAGACTGGGCCTGGGTGTCGGCCTCTGGCTCGGCCTGGGACGCTTTGACTCCTGTCTCTGACCGCCCAGGGGGTCTGGGCGTGGGGTACTGCGGCGCGCTTTCGTGTTCCTTGAACCGCCACGGCTCCAGCCGGTGGGCCAGGATGGGCGGAAAGTCGTTGCACAAAATGATGCTCTTTCCGGCCCCCAACATGGCGAACTCACTCGCGGAGATCAGTTCGCGCTCGGTCATGCGGACGTTGGTGTTCAGCTCCTTGCCGTGTTCCTCTTTGGCCTGGCCCCGGTCCTCCAGCATGTATTTGCCGCAGGACGCCGAGACAAAGGCGGACGTGCCTTCTCGATCGTCGTCTGAGCGGTCCACGGCAGGCAGAAAGACCTTGGTGTGGGCGTTCTCCATGATCACGGTCCGGCCTTCCTTGCCCCAGATGTCGCCGAGCTGGGCCAGCGACTGCACGTAAATGCACAGGGAGATGCCGCGTCCGGCCACGGTGCCCGCGTACTCCGCGAGCAGGTTGGGCGAGGCCCTGAAGGCCTCGTCAAAGACGGTCAGGATTTTCTGACCCTCCTGGCCAGGATCCAGGTCATAGCGGCGCATGATCGAACGGAAGATGGCGTCGATGACCAGGTTGAACAGGGCGAGGTTCAGGGTCAGTTCCGACTCGCGGAACACCAGATACACCGTCGTCGGTCGGTCCACGATATCCGCAGCCATGAAATCGCTGCCACCCGTCATGTGCTTGACGCCTGGGGTGATCAAAAAGCTCGCCGCCGTCCTGAGCCGCTGCCAGGAGTTGTTCAGAAAGCGGTCCCCGTCCGCCTCATCCCAGTCCATCTGGTCCGGGTCCTTCCCCAGAAACGAGTTCAGCCACCGGGTCACCTGCGGGTCATTCAGCGCCTGGAGTCTGAGGGCCGTTCCCTTGAGACCGTGCGGCTGGTAGATCATCGAATCCAGAAACGCGACGGTGGGTGCTCCCGAAACTTTGGCCGCCTTGATGAGTGCCGCGAGCGCCGCGCTCGCGCGCTGGGCGAAGATGGCGTTCGCGCCGTCCTTGTCCGGCTGCATGAACCCGATGGCCGCGCTGAAGATCTGCTCATCGGTCTCCAGCTCTTTGAAAGGATCAAATTGATGGCTGCTCTCCCCACCCGATGGGTTGAGAATGAACACGTCCTGACCCAGCACGTCGCGGCGGTATCCGGCGGTCTGCTCGGCGATCTCGCCCTTGATGTCCACGACGATGGCTGACCCTTCCCAGTTGTACAGGTTGCTGGCAATGCTCAGCCCCTTGCCGCTCCGGCTCGGGCCAACCCACAGGAAATGTCCCAGCTCATTTTTCCCAGCGGTGCCCGGACGGACCACGAGGGGTTTCTTGTAGGCGAACCCCACCAACACGCCGTCGCCTTCAAACACACCTCTGGTCAGCGGCGCAATTTCAGCCTTGTGGGCGAAATGGGCGGTGTGTCTGACCTGGGGCCGACTGTCCTTGAAGAGATAAACAAGCCCGCTTCCCACGAGAAAAAATGCGGCGGCAAGAACGCCCTGGCCCAGCATCGTGAAAAAAACGGTGACCCAGAACACGAGCAGGGCCAGACACCAGCGCACCATGAACAGCTTGTAATTGACGATCACAGCGTGCTGCCGGGGGGAACAGGTGAAGTCTGGCGCGACTCCTCCACCTTGACCGAGTTCACCCGCATGTCCCGGTTCGCCATCACTTCAGGACGCCAGTACAGACCGAACGAGGCGCTGAAGATGCCGAAGACCAGCCCGGAAATCAGGGCGCTCTTGACCACCAGCGGCGCAGTCCAAGACGAAAGCAGTCCATTTCGGCAAGCAGCGGAGTTCAGGCAGGCCGTCCAGAACCGGAGACCGTTCCCATGCCCCACTGCCTCGTGCTGCGCCCTGTACAAGCTCAGATACTGGGCGAGGGCGCGCTCAAAGTCCAGGCGAAAACTCATGATGATCAGGGACAAGAAGACCAACGTGGCCAGAATGCCAAGCCACTTGGTCAGCATGGGTCTCATATCAAGGTAGATCGACTGGAATCTCATTCTGATGGCCTCCAACCGTTAGTTTCCAAACTGGATGTCAACCGTTCTCTTCTTCTGAGAACGGTCGTTTTCTGTTTCCCGTTCAGGCTGCTTTCCCCCTGGCTTGCCAGACACGTTTGTTTCATCCCCGTAGTCCTGCCGGATGGACATGGCCCTCGGGGCATAAGTGACCTGCTGTTGTTCCACGTCACCGGCAACCCTGAGCTGCCTGATGTCCTCAACGGTGAAGCACTTTTCAGCAGGAATCAGAACGTGGGCGTGGGGATGGTCCGTATGGCCCTGCGCTCCGGCATGGACCACCAGCATGTAGTTGTCAATGTTGTTTCTCTCAAGAACACTCCGCGCCCAGCGTTCCGTCTCCTGAGCGGTCATCCCGGCGTTGCCGCTGCTCATCACCACCCGGTACAGATGGTCTCCATTCGACTGCTCCAATCGCTTTTCCAGCTCACGCCTGCCCTGCTCTCCATCGTCAGCAAGCCGGAACCGTCCATCTCGCGTGATCACCTCCCGGTCTCCCGGCTCGGCTTCCAGGGTGGGCCGCCGGGTAAAGTAATCGATGCTTTTCATGCCGATCCTGGCCTTCACTGCGCCCTGACTGGCCGTCTTGAAATTCATTTTGATGATGGTGGCGATGACTCTTCCTCCTCCACGTCCGCCTGATTCATCAACGGATCATCCACGAGCAACCGTCTCCAGTTTCCAAAGCCCTTGATGTCCTCTCGCAACTCCTTATAGGTGCTGTCCCAGTTGCGTCGCTCAAGCTCACGCACCCGCTCCCGGTCAAGCTGAGGCGGCAGAATCAAGCTGGCCTGCACCATCCGCCGGGCGGTTCCCGCTTCCATGTAACTCCTGACCATCATCTCCATCAGGTTTTCCATCATCTGGTTGATTTCCTGACGCACGGCAGAGCGAATATGGGGGGCCAGAAGCTGGTCTGAAGTGCCCTTGTAATCGTGAATAAACGCCTGCTCCAGCAAATGGCCAGCGTAAGCGTAGACCGACATATTTTCCTGGTCACACTTTTGCTTGATGCGCCTCGCCAGTTCCTCGCTGACCCCCACCTGCAATCTCACCTGTTTGCTGGACACTGATCGCCCTCCATTTCCTGTCTCTTTTTTATTTATTTCTCTTCACCCTGCTGAGTAGCGGTGTAGTCAGAATTCAATCCGAAAAAAGCCGTCCCAGTGGGCAAATCTGTAATTCATTACTCTTACTCCTTATCCTGCCCACTTTGCCGAAACTCGCCCCCCGTCCGCCGCCCTTGCCCTCACCAGCCGAACCAGACCACACCGTAGATTTACTCTAAAGTTCATAATTCAACTTGTATTAGTTCAGGAAAACAATGCCAAAGTCAAGTTCTACCGAAGCACGCCATTGCGCCTGCTTGGGGAGAATCAAGACATGAAACACCCCATGCACTGGGGGTTGCTCTGCCCAAGCCCAGGCCTGGGCGCTCACCTGGCTGCTGCGCTATTCTGCCGCCGCGCTCTGCGTTGCCTCGTTTGCCTGGGCTGCGGGCTGTGCCCTGGGAACCTGCCTCCTGGCCTGACCCGCGTCCACCACCGCCTCGCCTGGTGTCAATTTCTTGCTGGCGCGCTTCCGCTTTTTCTTCAGTGATTTTCTGAATTCCTCCGCGCGGGCCTTGAAATCAATCTTGCCACCCATGACGTCATCCTCATAGGCGATTCCCGCTGCGCCGCGCAGAGTGGTCAGCTCCAGTTGTCTGAGGGTCTGCTGGTGCCAGTTGGTAAACGCTTCGTCCCGCTGGGTCATCAGATCGCGGTACTGAGACCCCCGCACCGCAAAGGACTTCTCAATGGGCAGACAGTCGATCTCGCCTGCCTTCGCGGCTTCACGGAACTGCCGGATGTACTTGACCTGAATCTTCGTCTCCATCAACGCAATCAGGTCTGACAATTTCACGAACCCAGTGTGTGTCATGGCGCATTATTAGCACAGATTTCGGCAGATTGTCGGTGTCAAAGTCAAGATATAATGCGCAATAGGACAGATCAAGAGCCTCACCGCTTTGGGTGCAACTCACCTGACGAACACCGTTCAGGTTCAGTGGCCGTTGTCAGGGGAAAGGACATTTCCAAGTCGTTTCAGGGCTTGGTATGAACGGGTACAAGCGGGCCTGGGACAACACGCTGAAAAAGCAGGTGTACGTTCACCGCCTGGGCCGTGCGCTGCTGCCGGGGAAATGATTCACCATCTGAGCGGCGATCAGCACGATCTACGCCCCGAGAACTTGTTGGCGCTTCCCAGCCAGGCCGCGCACATGGTGGTGGAGCATATCGAGCGCAAACGCTTGCGCGGGATGGCTCCCCTGTTTGAACTGGATGAACTGGGGTTGGGGTCTGTTTGTCTGCCGCCGGATTCGAGCGGACGGAGCTGAGTCTTTGTTGTCTGGCGCAGCGTTTGGGCTAGCCCCGTCTCTACTCGTCATCATCCGTTCGCTTGCGCGGTAGGCTGGGCCGGAAGGCCAGCTTGGGGGAGGCCAACACCTGGCGCACCTCGCGTTCAAAGGGCCCTCCAGCCAACTCCCGTGTTGATGCGAGCGGCTGGACGCGGTTTATGGTCCCCATTGCCCCACCAGCCGCTCCAGGAACGGTGGCTCCTTGTCAGCACCGGTGTGCTCGTGGTGTTGCAGCTTCAGTCCAGCCGTCTTGACGGGGGCTTCAGTCCTGGGCTGGTGCGCTGGCGGAGGCGTGGTGGAGGAGACTGGGAGGAGGGGGAGGTGAAAGGGGGGAGGGGGGCTCTTTGTGGTCTAACGTCTGTTAGATTCCAATATCCATGCCAGCCAACGGCTCCCCCACTGCAAAAGAATCCACAGATCGCTCAGGTGTGTCGTCGGACACGGGATCCTTGATTGCAGGACCTACAGCGGGTGGTTCGGGATTGAGCAGTTCAACCGCAGGTCAAGGGTGCCGAGCAGACCGGAGCTGCGCAGTCCGACAACACTGCAGGCCCAGGCTGCAGCCCGGATGACTGGCCGGAATCCACAGCGAAGCTGGAACAGTGGAACGCCGACTCTCCTGGCGTCAGGGCGCCTTCCTCACTGGAACGCTTAGCGCTCAGCGCGTTCCGAGCCAGAATTGCACCAACCCTTTGCCCGTCGGGGGCTCCAGCCTGACCCGGAGCGGTTTTTGGGATTGGCTCCATTCAGCCTGCGTGGACTGAAGCCCAGGCTCCTCAGTGCGCGCTTCCAGTCTTGCCCCCTGGCCCCGACAGAGCGAATCGGGCCAAATTGGTCAACGTTAAATGAAGCTGACGGCTTGACAAAAAAACTGTCTGAGGCAGTGTTCAGGGACAATAGGCCATGTCCAGACCGCTTCGCCTGCTGTTCACGGCGCTGGCCCTGTCTGCCAGTGCCGCTGCCCTTCCCGCCAGCGTGACGCTGAAGAACATTCGTCATGAGTATCAGGGGCCAGACAACTGCGCGCCCGTCACTGCCCTGACCGTGCTGGGGTACTACGGCACCAGTGTGACGCAGGCGACGGCGGCAGCGGCGATGAAGGACTATCCCGGCGACCCGCAGGTGAGCAGTCTGGAACTCGCGGCCTACCTGGGGAAATTCGGTCTCCGGAGCGTCATTCGTTACGCTGGTGATGTCGAAGTCCTGCGCGAGCTGGTCTCACGGGGCTTTCCAGTGGTCGTGCAACAGCGGCTCAAGTCCGGCAGCAATGTGGCGCACTTCCGTACCGTTTACGGCTACAGCAGGGGGGCGTTCCTTCTCAGCGACCCCCTGCGCGGCCCAGCCCTGCGCCTGAGCAACGCTGAGATGACCGATCTGTGGCGCTTCTACAACGGTGAGTATCTGGTGGCCTACCCACCTGCCAGAGAGGGTGAGGTTCAGGCAGCGATGGGGGACGATTTCAATGCCACCGCCAACTGGCGGCATGCCCGGATGCACGGCGAGCAGGACGTCAAGGCACGGCCCGGCGATCCCTACGCGTGGTGGGGGCTGGCCAAGGCGACGCTGCGGCTGGACGACGCCGCGACAGCCGCACAACAGTTTGACCGTGCCGTCAACTTGGGCGTGCCCACCATCTATTACCTGTACCGTCAGGAGGCCTTCGAGGCGTGGACGCTGGCGGGCTGGTACACCAAAACACTTCAGATCACTGGACGCGCCCTGGACGCCTTCCCGAAGAGCAAGGAATTGCTCAAATTCCGCGAGCTGGCCGAAGGGGCACTGGAGGAATAAGGGGTGCCTGGATTGACCTCAACCGCGATGACACGGGGACAAGAGGTCAGCAATGGGGATGGAAGAGGGCGATGAACTAAGCGGACCGGGCTTTAAAGTCAGTTAGGCAGGGATCGGGAAAACCAGGGCATCCCCTCTCCCATGCACATCACGTCCATGGACTGACCCCCCAGGAGCGGACCAGGAGGCAAGACACTTCGCCACTGTCAGCCCGTAGGCTGACGGTACTGAAGGAGCTGATCTGCCCGGACGCATCCACAACCGCGCGTTCAAGCTGGAGATCGTCAATCAGATCAAGAGCGGCCAGCAGACTACCGCTCAGCTCAGCCGCGCACACAGCCTTTCGTCCAGCCTGATTCATCGGTGGCACAAGGAGGGCGACGCCCGAGGGGAAGCGGCCTTCATCGACCAGGTCAAATCGGCGGGCAGCCGCCAGGGGGCCTGAATCGTCCGGGCGCGGGCCCACTCGAAGGCGAACATGCGCCGGTACTCGTTGATGGCGCCGGCGTCGCTCGTGGCGAGCGTGTACGCGCCCAGGCCGAGTGGCCCAAAGGAGGAAGAGTGCAGGTTCTGGCTCCCACCAGTGAGCATCTGCCCGTCGATCAGGGGGCCTGGGTGTGCAGCCCGCCCGCCGTGCCGTACCAGCGGGCCTGCACGTGGTCTTGCAGGCCCAGCGGCGCGAGTTCGGCCTGGAAGCCACGCAGTAGGACCAGCGTCTCGGCCTGGAGCAGGGGGTTGTAGTCCAGCAGCAGCGTGACGCCCCGCTCGCGGATCGCGGGCACGGCGGCGCGCCACATCAGCAGGTGAAAGGCAGGGTCACAGCCGCCCGGCTCGGACAGCTTGCCCACGCAGCCCAGGGTGCCGCTCACCTGGGACTGCATCACGTCGATGCTCGTACCCGCCGCCGCGAAGAGGGCGCTCACCGTTTCGGCGGCGTCCTGGGAGTCGCGGCGGCGGTAGAGGGGATACACCCGGGCGGTCCCGGCAGCGGGGACAGGGGCCATCCAGCCGAGCGGCAGCGGGGATGCCCGCACCTGAAAGGCACAGTCGCGCCGCAGCGTCGCTGGCGACGGCGGGGTCCGGCACGTGAGCAGCCGGCTCAGGGACCACCCGTCGCGGAAGACCGCCAGCGCGTTCCGGGCGACCGGGCCATGCACCCACAGGGCGAGGTCCGTCAGGTCGAGGCCGCGCCCGCTCGGTGCCGTCTGGGGCTCGTGGACGAAGCTGATGTTATACCCGCCGACCAGCACCCGCTCGCCGTCCTACACGACAAGCTTGACGTGATCGTGAGGCAGAGCATAGGCATAGTTGGCGATCTCCAGCCGCCAGCCGGGCACAGAGGCCCCAGTCAGCGGCACGCCCGCTGCCAGCAGGTGCCGGGCGGCCTTGTAGGCGTTGGCCGCTGGATCAAGGAGGTCGCCCAACCGGTTGGAGTTGCCCAGCATGACGCGCCCGGTCACGCCCTCCTGGTAGCGGTCGGGGAACGCGGCCACGTCCCGCCGCAGGGCGGCGATAGCCTGGGCGACCCGCGCTCCCGGCGCATCCGGGCCGTCGTCCCAGATCATGTTGGCGATCAGCAGTTCCCGGCGCGTCTGGCGCGACTGGTCGACCAGCATGTCGAAGGCTCCCCCCGGCCGTCGTGGCTGAGCGCTGTAGGCGGGGTCGCCAGTCGGGAAGTGCAACAGCCCTTCCACCTGGTTTCCGCAGCGCCGCGCCCTGTCCCCGTGTTCGTTCAAACAGCAGGCGGTCGAGAGGCGCTTGAGGCACCGGATAGGTGTTCAGGCCCAGACCGTCGAGGGCGACCGTTTCGGGTGCGGACAGCTCGCCTACCACCTCAAAGCTGGCCGCCACAGCCCCGACCTCCCAGACCAGGCGTCAGGGACCAGCAGGAGCACCAGCCAGACTAGCGCCCAGGCGATGGAACGGGTGAGGGGAACAGGACACGCTTTCTGAGGCGAACTTGCCCTCGATGGGCGAACGGAACCGAGAATCAAGCGTGGAAACTCCTCGCAGCTGCCGGGCGGCCGCATGGAACTTCTCCACGACAGCACCGGGGGCCTCGTCTGTTCAAGCAAGGTTGTGGGGCGGCAAGGGTGGGACAGGTGCCCCTGCAGTTAGCCTCAGTTGCCCATACACTGTACCCATGAACAAATGCTCATACATATTGCAACAGGAGGAGGCTGCTTGACACGAGCGTCTGTTTTCCCACTGCGAGACATTCACTCAGGAGTAGTGAGGAATTCAGGGTCAAGCTGCGTCGTGGAAGAGGCTGGCAATGGATAAGTTCGTCAGGGCCGTGAGCAAGGACCCCCTGCGGTAGAGCTAGTGAGGTAAGAGCCGTGCTGAACCTGATTTCCTTCCAATCGAGTGCGCTCGGGGCACTGGGCCAGCTCGCACTGCTGGGTGCACTCGCCTTCACGCTAGCCGGGACGTGGCTAGCGGTCGTCGGCGGGCTGAGGGCCGACTCGCGGGTCACCGAGGCGACGCGGCGGGCGGTGTGGGCGGTCTTCGCGCTGGTGAGCCTCGGCACGCTGACTTTGATGGCGGCGCTGCTAGGGGACGACTTCAGCGTACGGTACGTGGCCGAACACTCCATGCGGGCTTCCCCAACCTGGATGAAGGTCACGAGCCTCTGGGGAGCACTCTCCGGGTCGATTCTGCTATGGACCTGGTTGCTCTCGGCTTACGCTTTCGTCCTCAGCTTGACCCTGCGGCGCGACGCCCTGCGGCCCTGGGCGCTGGGCACGATGTTTGTCAGCCTGCTGTTCTTCGTGGGCGTGTGTGCCACCATTGCCTCGCCGTTCACGCCCGTCTCGACCCTGCTGGCCGATGGGCGCGGCCCCAATCCGGCGCTGCAGAACCACTGGATGATGGCCGTTCACCCGGTGCTGCTGTACCTGGGCTTCGTGGGCCTGAGCGTGCCCTTCGCCTACGCGGTGGCTGCCCTGGTCACGGGCCGACTCTCGGACCACTGGGTGGTGGTCACGCGCCGCTGGACGCTGGTGGCGTGGACGTTCCTGACCGCCGCCATCGTCGCGGGCGGCTGGTGGAGTTACGAGACGCTGGGCTGGGGCGGCTACTGGGCCTGGGACCCGGTGGAGAATGCCTCCTTTATCCCGTGGCTGCTGACCACCGCCTTCCTGCACAGCATCCAGATTCAGGAAAAGCGCGGGTTGATGCGTTCGTGGAACGTCTGGCTGATCGTGCTGGCGTATTCCAGCACCGTGCTGGGCACGTTCCTGAACCGCAGCGGCATCGTCCAGAGCGTCCATGCCTTTGCGGGCGGTCCGGTGGGGCCGGTGTTCCTGGGCTTCCTGGCCTTCCTGCTGATCGTGGGCATCGGTCTGGCCGCCTGGCGTGCGCCGTTCCTGCGCGACGAGGCGGAGGTGCCCGCCCCGATCAGCCGCGAGGGCGCGTTCCTGGCGGGCAACTGGTTGTTTCTGGTCTTCGCCTTCATGGTGCTGCTGGGCACCCTGTTTCCCACCTTTGTGGAAGCCGCGCAGGGCCGCCGGGACGCCAGCGTGGGACCCGCCTTCTACAACGCCTTCGCCATTCCGCTGGGCCTGGGCCTGCTGCTGCTGATGGGCGTGGGGCCGCTCCTGCCGTGGCGACGTGCGAACGGCCAGAGCCTGATGCGGGCGCTAGTTCCGCTGCTGGCCTCTGGTCTGGGCGCGGCGCTAGTCGCCTTCATCTTCGGCGTTCGTGCCCCCGCCGTGCTGATCACCGTGGCGCTGGCCGCCTACAACCTCGTCGGGCTGGGACTGCTGACCGCCCGCGCCGCGCGGCAGAGTGGTGGTCTGGGCCGAACGTTGCAGGCACAGCCGCGCCGTTACGGGGCGTACACCGCCCATGTCGGTCTGGTGGTGCTGGCGCTGGGGCTGGCCTTTAGCGGGGCGTACCGACAGGACGCCCAGGCCACCCTGAATCTGAAAGCTGCCCCCAGGACCCTCCTGCGCGAACAACTGGCCTTGACCGGGCTGCGGCAGGAAGACCTGGGTTTCGGAACCTCCGCCATCGCCTCCGTCTCCATTGATGGCAGACCTTTTGAGGCGCGGCTGAACACCTACACCCAGGCCCCCGGCGCCCTGTTTCCTGCCCCCGCCGTGCGCTATGGCCTGCTCGGCGACACGTATCTGGTGGTCACCAGCATTGACCCGAAAGGGCAGTGGGCCAGCGTTCGCCTGATCGAGAGCCCGCTGGTGTCGTGGATCTGGTGGGGCACCCTGATCATCTGCATCGGTGCGGGCCTGACGCTGGTCAGCCCGGCACGGCCCCAGATGCGCGCCGCCTCTGCCGGACTGGCCCCGGCGACGGATTGAGGGGGCTGACGGGTGATGGTAGATGGAGCAGGGCCAGGGCGACTTGCGTTTTCTTTGGCCTTCTCGGTGGCCCTCTCTCGTTCCGGACTGTGCCCGCCCGGCATACCAGATTCGCGGCGTCCCTGTGACAACTCCCACGACGAGGAAGGAGCAAAGATGACCCGCCTGAGAGCTGACCATGACTGACACGCCGAGAGCTGAACCATCCAAACCCAATTCTGCCCCTATCTGGCGGCGCGTGCTGCCTCCCCTGATTGCGGCGGCGCTGGTGGGCGTGCTGGGCTATACCCTGCTCAGTCCGGCGAAGAATGCCACCACCGGCGGCCCGCTGATCGGCAAGCCCGCGCCAGATTTCACCCTGACCAGTCTGGACGAGGTTTCCATTAGTCTGGCAAGCCTCAAGGGCCGCCCCGTCGTCCTCAATTTCTGGGCGTCGTGGTGCGGCCCCTGCCGCGAGGAAGCGCCGCTTTTCCGCGAGCTGGGCGCGCAGCAGACGGCGGACGGCGCAGCCATTCTGGGCATTCTGTTTCAGGAAACCAAGGAACAGAATGCCCGCGATTTCATCAAGGAATTCGCGCTGGCCTACCCCACCCTGAGAGACCCCGGCATCAATACGGGCGTCGACTACGGCGTGTCCGGCATCCCCGAAACCGTCTTCATCGACAAGGAAGGCATTGTGCAGTTCATGGACCGGGGCGGCCTGACCCGCGAACGCCTGAACGCGGGGCTGGAGAAGATCGGTGTGAAGGGGATATGACCGGGCGAGTGAGCAACGGGGCCTCTGCTCCCTCCCTCTCCGTGGGGGAAGGCAGAGGAGAGGATGCAGTTCAGCGGCGAACCCGCCCCACACGTCTTTCTCGCCTTCTGCCCGCCGCCCTCTGCCTTCTGCTCTCCTTCGCCCACGCCGCTGCCCCCAGCACGGCCCCCCTGACCTTGCCGCCCGCACAGGAGCAGCGCGCCGTCGCCATCCAGAAGAACTTGCGCTGCCCGCTGTGCGACACCGGGGAATCCGTCGCCGAATCACGCAGCGACATCAGCATCAAGATGCGCGAGTCGGTGCGTGAGCAGATCGCCGATGGGCGCAGCGATTCGGAGATCTACACCTTCTTCTCGCAGCGTTACGGCAACTTCGTGTTGCTCGATCCACCCAAGACCGGGCGCAACCTGTTGTTGTGGGGCGGGCCGCTGCTGGCACTGGCGGGCGGCGGCGCGGCGCTGTGGACCTTCTTACGCCGCCGGGGAACGGCCTCCGCTCCCGCCGAAGGGGCGCAGGACGCCGAACCCTACGACTCTTACCTGGATCAGGTGCGCCGCGACACGGGTGGAGGTGGGCCGTGATCCTCAGCCTGTTGCTGCTGGCTCTCATCGGCGCGGCGGCGCTGTGGCTGGTCCTCGAACCCCTGCGCCGCGCCGCCCCCGAAGACCCGGACGCCCCCGAACGCGCCCGACTGGCTGCCGAGCGGGACCGACTGTACGGCGAGCTGAACACGCTGGAGGACGAGGCCCGCCGCCCCGCTCTGGAACGCCGCGCCGCGCTGACCCTGCGCGCCCTTGACGCCCTGCCTCCCGCCGCGAAAACTGGAAACCCAGGCCGCCCACGCACGCTGGCGCTGATCGGTGTGGGGGTAGCGGCGCTGCTGACGGTGGCGGGTGCAGTGACCTTTATTCCGCGCTGGCAACTGGCCTCGCTGGACACAGGTGAAGCCGGGAAGGTGCAGGCTGTTCTCAAACTCCCTGCACTGAAGGAAACGGCCCGGAAAACCGAGAAGAACGCCGATTATCTGGCCTGGGGCCGGGCGGCCTTTGATTCGTCCAATTACGATCAGGCGGTCAGCGCTTATGGCAACGCGCTCAAGACTGATCCACGCCAGCCCGAAGCATTGCGCCGCCTGGGAATTCTCCTCCTGACGCGCGGTGAACAGACGGGCACGCCGATCAACGCCGAGGACGCCCAGCGCGCCGCCCTGCTGATCCGCACCGCCGCCCAGCTTGCCCCCAAGGAACCTGAATCTCAGTTGCTGCTGGGGTTCGCCCTGTCCCGCTTCGGCCAGGATCAGGACGCCCTGACTGCGCTGGAGCGTTACCGCACCCTGAACCCTGCCGGACGCGACGCCGACGAGGTGATTACTTCCCTGCGTGCCCGCCTGAATCAGGGCGATCCGGCCCTGAGTCTGTACGCCGGAAGCTGCGCTTCGTGCCACGGCGCGGCGGGCGGCGGAGGCATTGGCCCGAGCCTGCGCGAGTCCATCCTGAGCCGCGCGGCCCTGCGAAGCATCACCGTGAACGGTAAGGGGGCCATGCCCGCCTACCCGAAACTGACGGACGCCCAGTTGAAGCTGCTGCTGGACCTGCTGGAAAAATGGCAGAAGGAGAGGTGATAAAAGAGGTATGATCAATAGTTCGGACAGTTTTAAGCAGCTTTCAAGCCAAAATTGAGCGGCTCAGACGGTTTCCCGTTTAATTCTTCATAAGTGGCTAGTGGGTCACTTGACGCAGGAGTAGGCTTTGTGCATGCCACGACGTCAGAAGCAGCCTCTTCGAGTCCTGACGGATGCCGAGCTGGTCGAGCTGGAACGGCTCAATCGCGTGCAACCTCAGCACCTGACACTTTGAGGATCTGACGCTCCAGTCGTAGGAAATGGCGTCTCCAGGAGCTGAAGGTAGGCCCAGAACTTCTCCAGTCCCCACCGGACCGCCTGAGCAGGCCAAAGCTGCCGCGCTGGCTGCCGTTCCTGACACCGTCACCAGCGTCCAGCTTGGCAACGAGAACGGCTTCCTGGTCTACGATGTGACCATCGGCAACCAGGAGGTGATTGTGGACGCGGGCAACGGCAGGGTGCTGTACCAGGGCGCGGTGGACGCGGGCGAGAGCGGGTGGGAACCTTGATTCGTCTCTCTGTTCAGACGGCGTGCCCTGAACCCGGACAAGCGTCTGGGATCGGCTCGGTTTTGGAATCGGTTCACAGGCACAGGAGCAGGCTGGTACACTCACCCACACAACCCATTCTGGGAACAGTTCGGGGAGGACGAGCCCATCCAACGTACCTGGCCTTACACGCTCAGGCGCCCGCAGTTCGGCGTGAACCATACGCCTACCAATTCCAGCCGATCAGAGGTTGACATGAAGACAAATGAGATTCGATCAAGATGGTGGGGGCGCTCCAGGCGTGGCGTGGTGGTCAATGGCCTGCTGGCACTGGCCGTGGTGAGTTGCGCCGGAACATCAACGCCTGTGGCTTCAGGGGAGCCGGAGCCCGCACCATCCGTACCTGCGCAGGTGACCGTGCAGCCACAGGCGCTGGTCTTCAGCGGCACCGTAGGGGCAGTGGGCACCGCGCAGTCCGTCACCCTGCGCAATCCAGGCACAGCCCCGGCGACCATTACCGCCCTCGATGTCGCCGGACCGAATGCGGGCGATTTTGCCGTGGTTGGGACACCCCCTCTGCCCTGGACGGTTCCAGCGGGCACTGCGGTGTCCGTTCAGGTGCGGTTGCGGGCGGGGACAACGGTCGGTGTATTGCAAGCGCGCCTGCAGGTGGACGGAACGACCTCTTCTGAGGTGGCCTTGAATGGCTTGCGTGCCAAGGGCCTGGAAGGGGAAAACGAGCCGCCGCTGGCGCAGATTGTGCAAGCCCTGGGTTTTGGGGTGAACGTGGGCACTCCAAACCTGGTCCTGGGCACCAGCGCCGCGCCGGTCGGCGACGAGGTGAGCGTGCCCGTCTTTGTGCGGGCCGCAGAGGGGCCGGTGACGTTGACGCCAGTGGCACGGTATTCGCCGGACGGAGCGGTGCCGTTCGGCTACTACCAGCCGGGCAGTCCCGCGCAGACGCACGTTACCGGCACGCTGGCGGTAGGCACCCACCAGATGCTGGCGCCGGACTTGTCATCCGGCACGGTGTCCTTCAATCCAGGTCCAGGGGCCTTCGGCGTGTTCCTGCCGGCCAATGGCTATGCAACGCAGGCCACGTACACACAAGACGCGCTCAACACCGGGACGACGAAGCATGGCGTGCGGGTCTATCCCCTGAAGGACGCGGCCGGTGTGATAGTCGCGCATGCCTACCTTCTGGCGTTCGAGCTAGGGATGAATGGGGACTATCAGGATGCCGACTTCGTCCTGCAAAACGTGCAGCCTGCCCAGGTCCCCTGAGGGCTGACCGGCGCTCACTCAAGCACGTTGTCATGGGGTTCGGGAGCATGCAGCAGGTTCATGGACCGGTGACGGGCCACGCATTAGGGCGCCGGAGATGGCGCGTCATCCAGCTCCTGTGCCTTGGCGGCTTGGTTGTCACCGAAGAACCCGCTGTGACTGATGTGCGCCAAGCGCTGTACTGCCTACGGCAGCTGATCCTCGGCAAGGCAGCCGTTCCGCAGGTCTGGATGCCGCTCTGCCGGTCGGTGAACATTGTGGTGGGCAGCACCAAGGCATGGTAGCGCCGGGCGATCGCATGGCCGGGGTCCGCGCCTGTCACCATGCTGAACTCAAACTGGTCGTCGTACCGCCGCACTTCTTCCAGGGTGGGGTGCTCCAACTGGTGCTGTCGCAGCACTCGGTCGGTGTTCCGGTAGGGCGTACACTCGACGTCGCCGAACAGCACGATCACCGCCTGCCGCACATTCCGGAGGGGCTGACCTGACGGCCATTCAGATCCGTCAGATGGACGTCCGTAGCGCGGATAGGGACGGCGCCGCCCGCTTGGGTAGGCGAAAGCGCACTCAGACTCTGCAGGGGCAGGACATGGAGAACCCGCTCACGCCCATCACGACCTGCGAGTTGACCAGCGGTTGCATCAGGTCCCAGCGGGATGCGCAAACCCACGAAACCCTGCCTGACCATCGGGCCGGCCATGGTGCCCACCGTGGAACTGAACAGGCCTGTGGCACAGAACAACCGGCAGCTCCGTGCGCGTGGCAAGCCTGCAATGTCACCCAGATGGCCCCGGGGCGGACGCTGCTCGGCATTGCGTGAGTGATCGTCACTTCAGGCGTACCGTACGACAAAGCCGCTGAACGCAAGCGGAAGATTGCTTTGCACGATCAGCAGGTCCCCCCTGCTGATTCGCTTCTTGACGTCGTGCCCTTCAGCCCCTGTCCACGACAACCCGACCTCGAGGGGTGCTCACCACGATCCCCAGGAGGGCGAGGGCCGCGACCCCGACCGGCCAGTCCCCCAGTCGGACGTAACACGTCTGCCCTTCCTGTAAGGCGAAGCGTGCCGGGAGCGCCCCCGTCTGCTTGAGCGGCAGCGCCTGCGCCACCTGCCCCCTTGGGTCGATCACCGCGGTGACGCCGATGTTCCCCGCGCGCAGCAGGAAGCGGCGGGTCTCGATGGCCCGCACCCGTCCCATCTGGAAGTGCTGCTCGACCCCATTCCCGGCATTGAACCAGCCGTCATTGGACACATTCACCAGAACCCTTGCACCGTCCTGCACCAATCCGCGGGCGATCCCGGGGAAGACGCTTTCGTAACAGACGTAAGCGCCGTAAGCCACCGCGCCCAGCGTCAGCGGCCGATCTCGCTGGGCCGGTTGCAGTCCGGTGAGATCGGGCAGGCCCAGCGCCCGGAAGACCCACCCGTACAGTGGGGCCAGGGGTTCACGGAGCGGGAAATACTCTGCGAACGGCACCCGACGCCGTTTGTCATAGGCGCCCAACAGGCTCCCCTCCCAGGCCTCGACCCGGTTCTGCCCCGGACGGGCGACGCCGATCAACAGGGGCTGGGCAGGCAGGCGTGCCGTGTCGCGGCCGGTGACCGCGGTTTCCGGCCAGATTGCCAGGTCGCCGGCCGCGGCCGCGCTGAGACGGGCATAGACTGGCAGCGGGTCAGCGGTGCCCGCAACCTTGTCCAGTGGATTGAGGTTGCCCTGCACCAGCAGGGCGCGGTGCGTCGGCGGTTCCACTGCTGGTCGCGTCAGCCCGTAGACGAGCGCCAAGCCCCAGACGGGGAGGACGAGCGCCAGAGGTCGAGCCTCTCGCTGGGCCAGGCTGGCGAGCGCCGCCGCCATGGTGGTGACCAGCAGGCTGGCCAGCAGCACCCCCCCAAGATCAGCCACCTGGATCAGCCCAGTGGGCAGCAGCGTATAGCCCAGGGTGCCCCAGGGAAAGGCGAAGGGCCCCAGGTGCCGCAGCCACTCCAGCACCACCCAGCCGAAGGCCAGGCCCCAGACCCGCCCCAGGAATGTGGGGAGCAGCCGGGCCACGGCCAGTCCCAACAGCGCGTAAAAGCCGCCTTCGAGCACGAACAGCGCTGGGAAGAGCAGCGCGCCCGCCAAGCCGAAGAGTTGCGCGAAGCTGAGCGGTAAGAAGAGCAGGTGCAGGCTGAAGAAGGCCGTCATGCTCCAGAACAGTCGGGCGGCCACCCGGCGCGGGGACTTGGGGCGACTGACCCACCAAAGCAGCGCGGCAAGGGACAGCGGCGTGAGAAAGCTCCAGCTGTACGGCAGGCCCGTGAGCGCCAGCCCCGCGCCCAACAGGACGGACAGCAGAAGGGCCGCCAGCGAGGAGCGTTGACTGGACACGGCGGTGCGGGTCTGGGCCACGGGCTGTCCAGTCACCGTTCCATCACTGTGCTTGATATCTGTACACCCATACAGATATTGTATGGCATGACGAGTTCTTCCATCCCAGGGACGCCCCTGCGCTACTTCGTGGAGCGAATGGACTGCGCTGATTGCGCCCGCACGGTGCAGAGCGCGCTGACCCGCCTCCCCGGCGTGGCCGACCCCAAAGTCAATTTCACCACGCAAACGCTGAGCTTAAACCTCGACGAGGCACAGCTGCCCCGCGAGAAACTGGAACACACCCTCCGCACCCTGGGGTATCCCCCCACCCTGGAGCCTGGTCCAGCGGCAACCTCCGCCCTGCGCTACTTCGTGAACAATATGGACTGTGCGGACTGCGCGGCCAAGGTGCAAGGGGTGGTCTCCCGCCTGCCCGGTGTGGGTGAATCCAACGTCAACTTCACCACACAAGTGCTCAGCTTGACGTTGGACGAAACGCGCACACCGCGCGCGACCCTGGAGCAGGCCCTGCGCTCTATCGGCTACCCGCCCGAACAGCAAGCGGACGCGTCTGTCACCCCGGGCGCACCCCGTCCAGCGCGGGTAGAGTTGCCGTGGTACCGGACCAGTAAGGGGCGTAACGTGCTCCTGACCGGTGCGCTGCTCCTCCTGGCCTTCATCTTTGGCCTGGTCGCGCCGCCTTTCGCCTTCTGGGCGTACGCGGCCGCCACCTTCATCGGCGTGTGGCCCCTCGTGCTCAAAGCGTTCGCCAGCACCCGCTTGGGCGAACCCTTCACCATCAACACCCTCATCAGTGTCGCTGCCATCGGGGCCATCGCCATCGGTGAAGCGGCGGAAGGCGCGTTGGTCGTCTTTCTGTTCGCCATCGGGGAACTGCTGGAAAACGTCGCTGCGGGCCGCGCCCGGGCCGGCATTCAGGCCCTCGCCGCCCTCGCCCCCAAGACCGCCCTGCTGCTCGAGGCTGGCCAGACCCGCGAGGTACCCGTCGAGCAGCTGCAGGTCGGTCAGCTGGTCCGGGTGCAGCCCGGCGGCCGTGTGCCCGCCGACGGCACCATCACCGAGGGCCACTCCAACCTCGACGACAGTCCCGTCACGGGCGAGAGCGTCCCCGTGCACAAGAGCGCCGGAGACACGGTGTACGCGGGGAGCATCAACACCGACGGCGTGCTCACCGTGCGGGTCGACAAGGGGGCCAGTGACAACACCATCGCCCGCATCATCCACCTGGTGGAGGAAGCCGAGAGCAGCAAAGCGCCCACCGCGCGCTTTATCGACCGCTTCTCCCGTTGGTACACGCCCGCCGCCATGGGCATCGCGCTGCTGTTCGCCGTCCTCCCCCCGCTGCTGTTCGGTCAGCCGTGGCACGAGTGGATCTACAAGGGCGTGGCGCTGCTGTTGATCGCCTGCCCCTGCGCCCTGGTGTTGAGCGTGCCCGCGGCCGTGACCAGTGGGATCAGCGCGGGTGCCCGCCAGGGCCTACTTATCAAGGGTGGGGCCGCCCTGGAAACCATCGGCAGCGTGAATACCATCGCGTTTGACAAGACGGGCACCCTGACCGAAAACAAGCCGCAAGTCACTGACGTTGTGCCCCTGAGCGCTTCCGAGCAGGAGGTCGTGGTTCTGGCCGCCGCTGTCGAAACAGGCAGCGCGCACCCACTCGCCAAAGCCATCTTGGGACGGGCGGGGGAGCTGGCCATCCCGGCGGTGGCGAACGCCCGTGCCATTCCGGGCAAGGCCGTCACGGCGACCGTCGGTGGCCGCGTCCTGGCCGTGGGTTCGCCCCGGTACGCGCAGGAGTTGGCGCCCCTATCACCCGACGTACAGAGCCGCATCGAAGCGCTCGAACATCAGGGCAAGACGGTCGTGGTGCTGCTGAATGGTTCCGTCCCCCTGGGCCTGCTCGCCATCCGGGATGAGCCGCGCGCGGACGCCAAAGCGGCCATCGCCAAACTCCACGCCCTGGGCGTGAAGGCCGTGATGTTGACCGGCGACAACGCCCGAACGGGACGCGCCATCGCGGGTGACCTCGGCCTGGACGTGGAAGCCGAACTGATGCCCGAAGACAAGCTCCGCCGGATTGCCGAACTCAAGCAGAGCGGCAAAGTGGCGATGGTGGGCGACGGCATCAACGACGCGCCCGCGTTGGCTCAGAGCGACGTCGGGATAGCCATGGGCGGCGGGACGGACGTGGCCCTGGAAACCGCAGACGCCGCGCTGCTGCGACACAGCGTGACTGGGGTCAGTGACCTCGTTCAGCTCTCCCGCGCCGTGATGACCAACATCCGCCAGAACGTCACTTTTGCCCTGGGTCTCAAGGCCATCTTCCTGGTGACCACGCTGCTCGGCCTCACCGGGCTGTGGCCCGCCATCCTCAGCGACACGGGCGCCACCGTACTGGTGACCGCCAACGCCCTGCGCCTGCTGCGCTTCACGCCAGCGCCCTGATGAGGCTGCTGAGCGATCCTCAGGAGAAGCACTTGTGATGACCGTCACTGTCTACACCGTTCCACACTGCTCGTCCTGTGAAGCCATCAAACGGTTCCTGCAGGCCCGTGCTGTGCCCTATCGCGAGAAAAACGTGCGCCTGGATCCTGCTGCCCTGGCAGAGATGCAGGCTCAGGCGAACGTCCGCATCGCGCCCGTCACCGTGATCGGCGAGCAGGTCTTCTACGGCACCTTTGAGGATCAGCGCCCCCTGCTGGAGGCCGCCCTGCGAGACAATGGCGCATGACCACCCTGACTGATGTCAAAGCCGAACGGGCCGCCGACTGCGAGATCCACTGTGTTCATCCGGAGGCGGTGGCGCGGGCGTTGTCACGGCTGCCAGACGACGCACTGATCGAGCGGGCCACCACCCTCACGAAGGTGGTAGCCGATCCCACGCGGCTGCGGATCCTGTCCGCCCTCGCGCTGGAGGAGCTCTGCGTGTGTGACCTTGCGGTCATCGCAAACATCAACGAGTCCACCATGAGTCACCAGTTGCGTCACCTGCGCGCCCTGGGCCTGGTGACGTTCAAGAAGGTGGGCCGCATTGCCTACTACCGCCTCGCCACCACCCACGTCACGCGCCTCATCGCGGACATCCTGGGGCACGCTCAAGCCACCTGAAGCTGAGGCCGCCTCGCGCGGCCTCACGCCACCCCCGCTCCTCCAAGGATTTCTCTTTTGAACGACTTCATCGCTTCCGCCCTTTTAGGCCTCGTTGAGGGGATCACCGAGTTTTTGCCCGTGTCCTCCACAGGCCACCTGATTGTCGCCGCTGACCTGCTGAACTTCCGCGATGCAGGCGGCACGTTCGAGATCGTGATTCAACTCGGCGCGGTGCTCGCCGTCATCGTGTACTACGCCCGCGATCTGTGGGGTCAGGCGCGCGCGCTGCCCACCTGTGCCGATACGCGCCGTTTGTGGCTGGGCATTGCCGTGGCTTTTCTGCCCGCCGCAGCGCTGGGCTATCTGTTCAGTGATGAGATTACGCGTTCCTTGTTCTCTCCGCTGACGGTGGCGATCTCCCTGATTCTTGGCGGCGCGGTCCTGTGGTGGATTGAAGGTCGAACCTTTCCGGCCAGCACCACCGCCCTGACTCAAGTCAGCCCCCGCCAGGCGCTGCTGGTGGGCTGCGCGCAGTGCCTCGCGCTGGTACCCGGCGTGTCTCGGAGTGCCTCCAGCATCATTGGCGGCCTGTTGACTGGTCTGGACCGGCCCACTGCGACCGCGTTCTCATTTTACCTGTCCATCCCGACGCTGGGACTGGCGACGCTCTACGCCTTGATCAAAGGGCAAGAAGCGCTGAACGGCATGCAGCTCGGACCGCTGCTCCTGGGCTTGGGGGTATCTTTCGTCACCGCACTGATCGTCATTGGCTGGTTGCTGCGCTACGTCTCGCGGCACAACTTCCGCGGCTTTGCGGTGTACCGCATGCTGGCGGGCCTCGTCATTCTGGGGTGGGCCTTATGGCATTAGGTTCTTCTGGTCAGCTTCGTGGCCTGGCGTTCCTCCTCGGCGCAGGACTATGCATCCTGCTGGATCAGGCGCTCAAGCTCTGGACTGTGCAGACCTTCGCAGAGGGAGCGTTCCGCGACTTCATTCCTGGGGTGCTGAGTCTCGGGCTGGTGTACAACACGGGCGCGGCGTGGAGCCTCTTTTCGGGTGCGGCGCTGCCGCTCGCTGGGCTGCGCCTGGTGATCGGGGCGGCGCTGCTCGTGTACTTGGTGCGCCGTCCCGTGCCGCCCCTCACGGGCGTGGCTCTCACCCTGATTGCCAGTGGGGCGCTCAGCAACTCGCTGGACGGCTGGCGGCTGGGCAAAGTGGTGGATACCTTGTCTGCCCATACGTTTTCAGCCGTCACGCGCCTGCTGGGACAGGGCAGCTTTCCGATCTTCAATCTGGCGGACGTGTGGGTGGTGTCGGGCGTTGCGCTGCTGATGCTGCTCAGCTTCCATTCCAAGTCGGCCCCGCCCAAATCACAAGCCCCTTCGCCGTAAGCAGGAGGTTCACATGACCATCCACAGCCGCTTTGGTGACAGCACGCTGGCCTTCTTGCGGGACGGCTACGCCTTCATTCTGCGCCGCAGCGAGCGGGCCCAAGCCGACGTGTTTCAGACCCGGTTGCTGATGCTGCCTGTGACGTGCCTGCACGGCGAGCAAGCGGCACAACTGTTTTACGACCAGGAACGTTTTGAGCGGCGCGGCGCGGCCCCAGCCCGCGCGCAGAAGACCTTACTGGGTGAGGGCGGCGTGCAGGGGCTGGATGATGAGGCGCACCGGGTGCGCAAGCAGATGTTCATGTCGTTGATGACGCCGGAGCGACTGCGTGACCTGACGAACCTGACCACCACGCAGTGGCACGCGTCAGTGGTGAAATGGGAGACGCAGACCCAGGTGGTGCTGCTCGATGAGGTGCAGGACCTGCTGTGCCGCGCCGTGTGCCGTTGGGCAGGCGTGCCGCTGCACGGCGGGGAAGTTGCCCTGAGGACAGCGGATTTTGCCGCCATGATTGACAGCGCCGGTGCGGTGGGCGTCCGGCACTGGCGGGGACGGCTGGGCCGCGCGCGGGCAGAGCGCTGGGCGGCCAGACTGATCGCTCAGGTCCGCGCAGGCACGCTCACGCCCGACCAGGCCAGCGCGCTGCACGTCATCGCGCACCACCAGGACGTGTCGGGCGCGCTGCTGGACGAGCGCGTCGCCGCTGTGGAGTTACTCAACGTCCTGAGGCCCACGGTGGCGGTCGCCCTGTACGTGGTGTTTGCGGCGCTCGCCCTTCACGACTTTCCAGAAGCGGCTCGGCGTCTGGCAGAGGGCGGCCAGACAGCGCGGAAGCACTTCGTACAGGAAGTGCGGCGATTTTACCCGTTCTTTCCCTTTGCAGCGGCCAAGGTCCGCCAGGATTTCGAATGGCATGGGCACAAGTTCACACGTGGACAGCGGACCCTGCTCGACCTGTACGGCACCAACCATGACCGACGTTTCTGGGGGGATCCAGAAACCTTCCGGCCGGAGCGCTTTCGGCATTGGAACGGGAGCCCTTACACCTTAATTCCACAGGGCGGCGGGGATCATTTCCAGGGGCACCGCTGCGCTGGAGAGTGGATCACCATTGACCTGGTCCAGAACGCACTACATTTCCTGACCGATGAATTGGAGTACACGGTGCCGGTGCAGAACCTCCGGATGAGCTTGCGGCGGTTCCCGGCCCGCCCCGCCAGTCGCCTCGTGCTGAGTCAGGTTCGGCGCCGCGCCCGTGCGGCAGGTTGACCGTGGGCCCAGTCCAGCTCAACCCTGAGCACAAAATCCCGTTCCAATCGCGGCGGGCCCAGCAGCGTCAGGGGATCACAGGGTCACCTCACCTGACGCTCCCGGAGGACGTGGGCTTGCCTGATCACCCGGGGTTGGTCCGGTTCCGCCCCCTTGAACGGTCGGCCTGGCGGGTCGTGATGTGCTTTGCAAGGGTCACGGGTGGCCGCAGGACCGCCAATTTCGGATACCTCAACCACACTCCCGGGACGTTGACGCCAATGAGTGGCCGCCACCGAGGCAGTCTGCATGCGTGCGGTGAATGGCGGTCCTGACAACAGGTGAATGACCATGAGTGAAAACGACGAACCTACCCTTGACGCCAACCAGGCCGCTGACCGCCGCATTTTGTGGCTGGTGCTGCTGATCAACCTCGCACAGTGCCTGACCGGCGCTGCGGTTGGCTTCTGGGCCTCCTCGACCGCCGTGATCGGCGCCGCCCTTGACAACTTGGCCGACGCGTCGGTCTACGGGGTCAGCCTGTACGCGGTGGGCCGCGCCGCAGCCATCAAGGTGCGCGCCGCCCGTCTGTCCGGGTGGCTGCTGATTGGATTGAGCGTTCTGCTGCTCGTGGAGGTGCTGCGCCGGTTTTTCGGTGGTGAGGAACCGATCGGCCCCGCGATGATGGCCATGGCGGCCGTCAACGCGGCCCTGAACCTGATCTGTCTGCACCTGCTCAAGCGCCATCAGGGCGAGGATGTCAACTTCAAGGCGTCCGCTATTTTCACCAGCAATGATTCCCTCGTCAACCTGGCGATCGTGCTGTCCGGCGCGCTGGTGATGTGGTTGGACTCCAAGCTGCCGGACCTGATCCTCGGACTGCTGGTGTCAGCCATTGCAGCCAATGGCGGCCGGGAGATCCTCTCGGAAGCGGCCTCGGCAAGTGAAACAGCTGGAGCGGAATCTACTTGAAGGCGGTGGTCTGAAGCCTTGTCACGTTCGTTGAGCGTCTGATCGCACCGGGCACGGCGCTCATCGTCTGTAGGTCTGTACAGATGGACTTTATAGTCCTCCTGGCGTTGGCCGCATGTGTTCAACGGTCAGGGGAGCTGTAGGCGTCACCTTACCTTGTGTCCTTGCTTTCTCCCCTGCCCACCCATTTTCCTTGCTTGGCGGCCTCCGCCCCTGCGCCCACCCGTGCCTGAGGTTCAAGATGTCTGTACACCCTGCCGTGTCTCACCTGATGACGCCCACCCCCAGGCTGAGACTCGCCGCTATGGTCTGCTGTGCCCTGCTCGCTTGCCCGGCGGCGGCGCAAAGTCAGGGGCCGACCCTACCCACCCCCTCACGTCAGATGGGTGCACCCACCGGCGGGACAACGTTTCAGCACGCGATCTTTGGCAACCCGAGATCCAGCAATGAAGGCAACCACACGCGCGTGGTGTTTGACCTGGCGTTAGGGGTAACGTACGCGCTTATCCCCACAGTGGACGGCCTGCGCATCGATGTGGCCGGTGCTGAAATTCTGGCGCCTGTACGCACGGCACTGGGCATCAGCGTGGTGGACCAGCGCGTGTCAGGCACCCAGGTCAGCCTGATCACGCCGTTTGCCCTGACCCGCACCACAGGATGGCGGGCGAGCGAGGCCACGCTGGCCAGTGGCATAAGGGTCCTGATCCTGGATCTTGGCCCTGATGTCCTGGGTGGGGCTGGAGAGAACCTGCGCGGGCTGATCACGCGGCTGTCTGGGGCGCCTCAGGGGCTGGCCATCAGCGCCTCTGTCGCAGGGACAGGGACGCCGGGAGGCGTTACGCCCAGTGACATGTTGTCTGCCACGTCTGGCGTCACCCCGCCTGCTGCGCCGCCCCCGCTGCCGGGTGGGGTGCCCGGGCAGGTTAGCGCCCTCTCGGGGCAAGCGCAGGGCCGGATTCAACCGGGGGCCCTTCTGCCCGCCCCCCGCATCGGGAAGAATCCGGGCCTGACCCGCGTGGTGCTGGAGCTTCCACCGGGTGCTGCGTACCGCATGTTGCCCAGCAGTCTCGGCCTGCGCGTCGAATTGACGGGGGTGAGCGCCGCTCCCCTGGAGGCGCAGGCCATCAGTCCGGAACTGCAGGCCTGGCGCTACGAGCCGGGCACGGATGGCCTCACGGTAACGCTGCTGACTGGCACACCTGTTACGAACCGCAGTGGCTGGCGGGCCCAACTGGTTTTACCCCTGCCTGGCACCGACCGTTCTCGCCTTGCGATTGATCTCTCACCCTCTCTGGCAGACCTGACGCCCCTTACGCCGAGGGAGCGCGTGCTTGCTGCGGTGCCGGCCACACCTGTGGCTCGGGGCACTGCCATGTTGGCCCTCGGTGCAGCCCTGGTGAAACCGCGTGCGGTGATTGATCCTGGACATGGCGGTCGCGATTCCGGAGGGATTGGTGCCGTGATCGAAAAGCAAGTGGCGCTGGAGGTGGCCCTCCGGGTCCGCGACCTGCTCAGCAAGGCGGGCGTCGACGTGATCATGACGCGTGACACGGACCGGGCGCTGGTGCCGGACAAGGCCACTGACTTGAGGATGCGGGCGGAGTTGGCGTCCCCTGGCACGCAGGTGTTCGTGAGCATTCACGTGAATGCTCTTCCGGCCGCCAGCGCCCTGAGGGGCTACGGGGTCGAAACATGGTGGAATCCAAATCACCCACTGTCCAGCGCGCTGGCAGCGCTGATTCAAAACAACGTGACGGCCGTCACAGGTGCTTTTTCCCGGGGCCTGAAAAACACCAGCTCCCTGTCTGTTCTGCGCAACAGCCGGATTCCAGCCGCGTTAATCGAGATCGGGTACACCAGCCATCCTGTAGACGGCCTCAATCTCAAGGACACCAATTACCTTGACCGGGTCGCTTTGGGCATCGCGCAGGGCGTCCGTGAAGCGCTGGTGACGGGCGTCACGGCTGGTAAGGAACGATAGCAACGGCAGTTCACTGTCGCCTGTACAGGAATACAGATAAAGTGTGGGCCGTGATGTTCATATCTCCCTCGGTCTTGTGTTGATCAACCGGCCTTACACGCTTATTGGTCATGGTGCTCTTGGTGTTGCCCCTCCTGCTGGGTGGGTGCGTCCATTGCCACCATCCCCATCTCCAGGGGAACATCTACATGGCCAATGCGAGCAGCGGTCCACCAGAAACGAAGACCTGGTGACGCTGAACAACGGCGACCTGTTCACGCCCTGTTCGATGTGGATGGGCCGCGCTACACCCGCGGGCAGCCGATCATCGTCTGGAAATCCGGCCAGGGGGACGTGCTGTGTGACCCCATTCGCTTCCCCAACGTGGCCTGGCTGTTGGCGGCTGTCATGGGAGTGGCCGTGACGACCGCACGCACCAAGGGACTCCAAACCATTCTCGGCAGCGGCTTGACCCTGCTGGCCCTCGTGCTCACCGTCTGCGTGTACCCCGTGCATGGCTGGACCTGGACAAACCACGCCGCGCTCACTGCGCTCTGCAGCGCGACGACCGCCGGGTCCTTCATCACCACACGGGTGGCCCACCTGAGCGGCACGATGGACAAAGCAGCCACCGTGGCCCGAAATTCCTATGCATCAACGCGATCCGCCTGTCTGTGGTTGGGGTTGTGCTCTGTGTCCTGGGCGCCCTGAATGACATGACCTGGTGACCCCACTCCTCGGCCTGACCGTACTGATGACCGCTAACGCCTTGAGCCTGCCGTCGGGTGAGCATCCACCATTTCATTTTCACGCCGCCCGTACCCGTCTCATGTGCCGACCGGGCTGTCTGCGCCATACTCCCTCGACAGCACCTGAAGCAGGCGCGGTAACGACACTCCGCTACGGCCCTTCCGTTCACCACACCAGAGAGGAACAACACGTCTGATGACCCAACTCCACCCGCGCCTTCGTTCCACCTCCCGCACCTGGCTGGGCGTCATGCTGACTGCCGGACTCGTCGCCTGCACGTCCACGCCCGCACCCCCCACTCCAGTGGTCACGGCTCCGTCGGTGCGTTCCGTCAGCCCGAGCGACGGACAAACGGGCGTCGATACGACCACCTCCGTGACTGCAGACGTCCAGCTTCTGAGCGCGCCGGGGGGCGGCAATGGCATCGACCCCCGGACAGTCACGTCGAGTGCGGTGCACCTTGTCGAGGCCAGCACCAAGACTCCCGTGGACGCCACGACCAATACCTCAGGCGGTGGGGATGTCATCGTGCTTCACCCCAATGCGCCCCTCAAGGCCAACACCAGATACGTGTTCGAGGTCACGGGAGCGCTCAAGGATCTCAACGGTGTGGGCTTCGAGTCATTTACCTCCACCTTTACGACAGGTGCCGCTGCCGTCACTGGCCCCAGCGCATTTACCCGGGTCGCCCTCGCCAGCGTGCCCGCCAACTACTACACGACCCTGGAGATCGGCCCGGATCACAAGCTGTACGCTGCCACGCTCACCGGCGAGATTCTGCGCTTCCCCATCAATGCTGACGGAACCCTGGGCTCAGCACAGTCCATCAAATCCCTGCAGGCCCAACAGGGCAACCGCAGCATCATCGGCCTGGCGTTTGATCCCTCGTCCACTGCCGACAATCTGGTGTTGTGGATCAGCAACAACTACTACTACGATTTCACCAAACAGGTCCCCGACTGGACGGGCAAGATCACCAGGCTGAGTGGACCGAATCTGGAGACTGTCCAAGACGTTGTCGTGGGACTGCCGCGCTCGACCAAGGATCACATGACCAACAACGTCTCCTTCAACCCGAAGGAGCCGAACGTCCTGTATTTCGTGCAGGGTGCCAACAACGCCTCTGGCGCCCCGGATCCGGCGTGGGACAATCGCCCGGAACGCGCGCTGAGCGCCGCGCTCCTGCGTCTCGACCTCACCAAGGTCAACCTCGCGGGAGCACCGCTCAACGTTCAGACTGAGGAGGGCGGCACATACAACCCGTACGCGAGCGGTGCGCCACTCACCCTTCACGCGACGGGCATTCGCAACGGCTACTCCATGGTGTGGCACAGCAACGGGCAGCTGTACATCCCGGCCAATGGGTCGGCGGCAGGCGGCAATACCCCTGCCACCCCCAGCCCTCTGCCGGCCACCTGCGCGAAGCGCGCGGACGGCCGCACTACCCTGCCTGCCGCGCCTGCCATCACCAATGTGCGCTGGACGGAACCCGACTTTCTGTTTCGTATTGACAAGGGCGGATACTACGGCCACCCCAATCCGGCACGCTGCGAGTACACCCTTGACGGCGGCAATCCCACCGCTGGCGCAGACGTTGTCGAGGTGCCGGTCTACCCCGTGGGTGTCCAACCTGACCCCAACTACCGTCAGCCCGCCTTCGTGTTCCCGGACCACACCTCTGCCAACGGCGTGATTGAGTACATTCGCCCGGGCTCAGCACTGAATCACCACCTGCTGGTGGTGCGCTACAGCGCAGGCAAAGACATTGTGGCGCTTGATCCCAGCGGTTCAGGCGGCGCGATCGTGGGATCAATGCAGACGAACATCGACGGCCTGACAAACTTCAACCCCAGTCCGCTCAACCTCACTGAGGATCGCTCGAATGGCAACCTGTACGTGGCGCAACTCAGCGAGAGTGACCCCAACGTGAAGGGCACCATCACGCTCGTCAAGCCCAAGTAAGCACGGCGTCAGCGGATCAGCGCATCTTCACCTGAACGCGCAGCGGTTTCCCATCAGCGCCCGGCCGGAACAGGCCGTGCCGGGCGCTTGTCTCTTCGAGCCTGACCGGAGCACCGATGATGAAGCTGGGGTACCTCACCATGGCCGCCGTGCTGTGCAGCACCGCTGCAGTTGCCTCCATGACCGCCGCGACTTCCAGCACAGCCATGCCGACGCCGATCGTGGCGGCGCCAACGCCGATCCAGGCGGTCAAGGCGGGCGGCGCCAATCTCACTGCCGTCACCTTTGGCCCTGGGAAGGTGTTTGCCACCGGGGGCGGGGACGGCGTCATCAAACTGTGGCGCTCCCCGGGAAACGTCCCCACGCGGGAACTGCGTCAGGGAGCGGCGGTGACGGCGCTCTGCTTCAGCCCGGACGGGCAGTGGCTTGCCACGGCTGGCGCAGATGGCCGGGCCCGTCTGTGGCAGGTTGCCACGGGTCGGCAAGTGCGCGTCATGAACCTGAGCACGACCATCGCCACTTCGGTGAGCTTTAGTCCGGACGGCACCCTCCTTGCCACAGGCGGGGGCGACAATACGGCCCTGTCTGGGGCTGGCAACAGTGTCAAGGTATGGGACGTTAAGAGCGGACGCCTCCGCTTCACGTTGCAGGGACACACGAATATCGTCACGGACGTGGCGTTCAGCCCCAACGGGGCGACGCTTGTGAGTGCCAGCCGCGACAAGACAGTTCGTGTGTGGAGTGTCGTCACGCGCCGTGAAGTCCGGACCCTGCTCGGTCACTCGGATTATGTGAACGCACTCTCCGTGAGTCCAGATGGCCAGACGCTGGTGTCGGGCAGCTCGGACGGCAGCATCAAGCTCTGGTCGCTGGCGAGTGGTGAAGAACGCCGCACTCTGCAGGGCACCCAAGGGCCGATCACGGCACTCGCCTGGGATCCACACGGCACGTCGCTCGCAGCGGGGGGAGCCGACGGTGCGGTTCGGGTGTGGCGGGCGGCCACAGGTGACCTCCTGTGGCTGTCACGCGCCCACCGGGATGGGGTGAGCGACGTCGCATTCAGTCGGGATGGCACGGTTCTTGCGTCGGCTGGCGGTCACGACGGCACCGTTTTGTTGTGGCCAGGACGATGACCCCGCCGCTCACCGGCATGAGGCATTCCGGGCCGCAGAGGATCGAACGTTGCGCTTTAATGTTCCTTCGGCCAGAAGGACTGTATGTCTGTACAGATTACATGACGTGCAGCATTGAAGAGGCCTGATCCACTCACTGACACCTGTGGTCACCATCCTCCGCACCCGAAGTTCTCATGCAGCCGCCCGTCATCGTTTACACCGTCCCCCAGTGCCCATCGTGCGAAGCCGTCAAACGCCACCTGACAGCCCGGGGGGTCAGCTATAGAAGAACGTGCGGGAGGATCCTGCCGCGCTCGCGGAGATGCTGGCCCGGGCCAATGTCCGGATCGCCCCCGTGACCGAGGTCGGTGAGCAGGCCTTCTCCGGAACATTCGAGGATCAGCGCCCCTTCCTGGAGGCTGCCCTGAGAGACAATGGCGCATGACCACGACTGTTCCTGACGTCAAGACTGATCGCGCCGCCGATTGCGAGATCCACAGCGTCCATCCAGAGGCCGTGGCGCGCGCGGAGGCGGCCCTGCCGGATGACGCCCTAATCGAGCGCGCGACCACCCTGACCAAGGTGGTGTCCGATCCGACCCGGCTGCGCATTCTCTGCGCTCTTGCGCTGGAGGACCTGTGCGTGTGCGATCTCGCGGTGATTGCGGGGATCAACGAGTCGACCATGAGCCACCAGCTCCGTCACCTGCGCGCGCTGGGCCTGGTGACCTTCAAGAAGGTAGGCCGCATCGCCTACTACCGACTGGCGAACGATCACGTCACGCGGCTGATCGCGGACGTGCTGGAGCACGCCAGAGCCATGTGAATATGGCCCCTGTGGGGAGTTCTATCCCACTTCCTGCCTCCAAAGGATCTTCCTCTTGAACCAATCTGTCACTGCGGCCCTGCTGGGCCTTGTCGAAGGCATCACCGAGTTCCTGCCAGTCTCCTCCACGGGCCATCTGATCGTCGCCGCCGATCTGCTGAAGTTCAGGGACTCGGGCGGCACGTTTGAGATCGTCATCCAACTTGGGGCGGTGCTGGCAGTGATCGCGTACTACTGGCGTGACCTGCTCACCCAGGCGCGGGCGCTGTCCGTCGACCGGGATGTCCGCCAACTGTGGCTGGGGGTCGCTCTGGCCTTCCTTCCAGCGGCTGTGCTGGGTTTCCTGTTCAGCAGCCTGATCACGCGCTACCTTTTTTCCCCAGTTGTTGTGGCCATCTCCCTGATCGTCGGCGGCATGGTGCTGTGGGTGATCGAAGGAAGGCCGGTGGCCGCCACCACGCACGGCCTCACGCAGGTGAGCCCGCGCCAGGCCCTGCTGGTGGGATGCGCTCAGTGCCTCGCCCTGGTGCCCGGCGTCTCGCGCAGCGCGTCGAGCATCATCGGCGGCCTGCTGACCGGCCTCGACCGACCCACAGCAACCGCGTTCTCGTTTTACCTGTCGATCCCGACCCTCGGCGCGGCCACCCTGTATGCCCTGGTCAAAGGGCGGGGCGTTCTGGGCACAGCACAACTCGGTCCACTGACGGTCGGGCTGGCCGTCTCGTTCATCACGGCGCTCCTCGCGGTGGGTTGGCTGCTGCGGTATGTCTCCCGGCATACCTTCCGAGGTTTCGCGGTGTACCGCGTCGTCGTGGGCCTCGCCATCCTGGGGTGGGCCCTGTGGCGCTGAGGCACGCGGGCGTGATCGTGCCCCCGCGCGCGGTGGTCTTCGGGGTGCTCCTGTGTTTGGTGCTCGATCAGACCCTCAAGGCCAGGGCAGTCCGGGAGTTCCCGCTCGGCAGGTTCCGTGAGGTGATCCCCGGCGTATTGAGTCTGGGGTTGATTTACAATATTGGGGCGGCGTGAAGCCTCTTTTCCGGGGCCGCGCTTCCCCTGGCCGTGCTGCAGTTGGTGGGGGTGTGGCTGCTGGTGTACCTGACCCGCCACTCCGTTCCGCGCCTGACCGGCCTGGCCCTGATCCTGATTGCTGCTGGAGCGCTCAGCAATTCGCTCGATGGGTGGCGGCTCGGCAAGGTCATGGATACATTGTCGTCGCACACTCTTTCTGCAGTGACGCGCGTCCTGGGTCAGGGTGAATTTCCGTTTTCAACCTCGCCGATGTCTGGGTCGTGGGCGGCGTGCTGTTGCTGCAGAACCTGCGGCGCTCTCCGCCGCGCTCCCAAGCATCGTCCGCGCCCTGAGTCTCCGTGACTATCAAGCGCTCCTCGCCTTCAAGAGGTTCATCAGTCTGACCATGCCCACGCTCCACAGCCGGATTGGAGACGGTCTGCTGGCCGCGCGCTGCGTGAGAGGCACATCTTCCTTCTCACTGCTGATTGCCTGACCCTCCCCTCCCGGCAAGAGGATCTCGCATTTCAATCCCGCCGCGCGCCTCCTGCGGGCCGGGTGGACGGGGATGGCGGTGCAGGGGATGGCTCCAGTGTTTCCGTCGGTGCCGTCCCGGTGTTCAATGCGGGGTGATTTCGATCCCGGCAATGGACGGGAAGTCCACGCTGGCCTTGAGACTCAGGCTCAGCAGCCCGTCCGCCACCTGCACATCCACCGGTACGACAAGCGCCGCCTTGCCTCCGACCTGGCCCGCGATGTCCAGGTTCGGTACCCGGAGCTGGTTCTCGATACTGACGTCGAAGACGCGTTTGCCCGCCTGCGTCCACGCCAGATCGGCGAAGTGGAGCTTCACCTGGTAGGTGCCGTTGCCAACCGGAATATCGAAGTTCAGGAGGCGCTGATCCTGCGGGGTGCTGGTTCCCACATTGCCCCGGTAGGTGCGGTACAGCTGCGGGTTGAGGGTACCGGCGATGGCGCCGGTATACGCGGTCGAGGGTTCTGCGATGGCGGTGGAGGGCGTATAGGTGGCCACTCCGTTCTGATCCCTGTCCGGCCGCCACACATTGCCGGCAGGATCCGTGTACCCGCTACTGGTGCCCACGTCGATCAGCAGGGGGGCCGGCCTGAGATTGCTGATCACATACATCTGATCCTGATAGTCGTAGTTGATCCCGGCGTAGTCGACAACGAGCAGGTACTGCCCGGACACCCGCTGACCAGCACGGTCACGAACCGGCCAGAAGCGCAGGTGCTGCCCACACGGCCTCGGACACCCATGATTCACGTCAGCGGTCTGACCATTTTTGACCGGGTCGCTCCACTCGGCGTCCACCTTGAAACCAAACGTTGCCACGGCCGAGCTCGTAGCGGACGCGGGCACAAAGGAGCCGGAGGCCAGCTGCGCCGAGCCGTTCTGGTGGGGGAGCAGGCTCTGCGCGTCGTTTCCTGCGGTGGTCAGAATCGTGTGCAGGGGTTCGTTGCCAGTGTTCACCTGAGCGTACCAGCGCAACGTCGAGGCATCGCCCTGGGTGTGGTATGAGGCCACCTGGGTGACCTGCACCGGCTGAGTCTCGTCGGCCCGCTGCCAGTATGCGGAGATCACTTCCTCACCCTGAGGTTTCACCACGCCGTTTTGCCGGACAGCTAAGTAGTTACTGAGTGCAGTGTTGCCAGTCTCGGTGACGGGGCTGCCCACCAGATTGATCCGGTACCCGAGCGCCTTGACGATGTCTTGGAGTGCCGGCTCCTGGTTGTCCTCGGAATGATCCTGCCATAGGCCACGCAACTCAACCATCCGATTTGGAGTGCTGGGATCGTTCGACGCGATGGTCAGGCTGCCACTGTGGTAGCCCGTATTGGTGGCGGTGAAGCGCAGCGTGAGCTCCTGGCTGGCGCCGGGAGCGAGGGTCAGCGGGAGGTTGGGGGGATTATCGAGGCGCCAGGCGTCCTGCACCTTCAGGGCGCTGATAACCAGGGGCTGGCCCCCCGTGTTGCTCAGACGCAGCACATTGGTATCGTGCACCACGTTGGGAATGCTCGGGTTGGGATTCTGGATTCGGTTGAAGACCAGCCGGTCGGCGTACGGCACCGTCGCCAGATTGGCGAGGTGAACCT
This sequence comes from Deinococcus humi, assembly GCF_014201875.1. NCBI lineage: Bacteria > Thermotogati > Deinococcota > Deinococci > Deinococcales > Deinococcaceae > Deinococcus > Deinococcus humi. The sequence continues at coordinate 54,457 of NZ_JACHFL010000010.1, forward strand.
GCGGCGGAGCGCTGGTCGGAGTGGGCGTTGGGGGCGTAGACGCTGGAGGCGGGCCGGAGGACGGCGTTGGGGGAGTGCCGCAGGCGGCGAGGGTGAGGAGCAGCGCAGCAGTCATCCAGCGTCGGGCGACGCGGAGTTCTGGCCGTACCAGCGGAGCGTTCGGATGAGTCATATTGGCCACCTCAGGAGGAACGGGGAACAGGCTGTCCACTGCCAGTTCACTCCGATGAAAAATGTTCGGTCAACGCTACAGCCGGAGGGTGGGTTCCCAGTGAAATGGTCAGTGCACCTGCCGGGGGCAGCGCTCATGCCCAAGCAAAGGTGAGAACGGGTTGGAAGCTAGGGCGTGACCGGTAAAGCGGCATCTGTAAGCAATACAGGAGAACCTCCCTGACCATGGCTTTTGTCTTGTTCTTGCCTGGGCAACGGACTCACCATCTCCAGCGCTGCATAAGCCGGCGGAGCCGCCGCAGAGCCACACAGGAGACGACCCGGTGACGGCCCACGTCATCTGGAAGGCACGTGTGCCTGTGGCTGTCAGGATCATTCCTGGGATCCACGGCGATGGGCCAGCGGCCAGAGCCACCACATCCCCAGAATCACGGCAGCCACGAGTGCCGTCCCAATGCTGGTTTCAGCGGCTTTGAACACTTCATTCAGAACCAGTTGCGTGGCCAGAACCAGGGCGATGGACAGAGGAACCAGTCCTGCGATGACCAGGCGCGTCGAGAGCCGCTTGAAGCGCCGACGATCCGGCACGGGCCAGACCAGGCGGTGATAGGCCGCAGGCGTGGCGAAGAGAATCAGACTCAGCAGCACGGTCAGGAACGTTGCCGCAAACACGTTGCGTTCCACGCCGTTGAGGTGAGTAAAGCCGCTGCTGAATGGCACCGTCATTAGAAAGGCAGTGAGCACCTGTGAACCGGCGAGCAGCACGCGGATCTCCTGAAGAAGATCGTCGAAAGGTTCGACTGACGGTGCTGGGGCCATCTCATTCACCGTGAAAGTCTAGCGGCTTTCCTAAAGGATGTATATCTGTACAGATTTATAAAGAATTTGCACAATGAGGGGCAGGTGCCCCCCCCCGAACTCCAGTCATGTCAGGAGAACCCGACCTTGCAGCGTCAACCGATACCCCCAACTCTTGGCCCTGGCACGCGCTTCAGGTTCACCCGCGGCGATTGGCTCACCATCGCGGTGGCCGCCCTGACCCTCGTGCCCTTCTCCCTCGTCCGCTTCAGTGGCCTGGCGCAAGGGCACCCGCTGCTCATCTCGCTGGTGCTGGGGATGGCGATCATCGCCGCAGCTTTTTTCCTCTCGTGGGCCACAGAGGGCCTCGAAACCGTGGTGCCCCAATCTGTGGCCCTCGCTTTGCTCGCCCTGATTGAGGTTGCGCCCGAGTACGCGTTTGAGGTTCTGCTGGCCTACCGCGGTCAGACAGAATTGGCCGCGGCCAGCATGACGGGTGCCAACCGGTTGCTGCTCGGCCTGGGCTGGCCCCTGATTATGGTCGTAGCATTCCTGAGTGCCCGGCGAAAGGGGCAGCGTTTCACGGAGATACAGCTCGACGCGCGGAACGCGCCCGAACTGTTGTTCCTGCTGCTTGCCTCCCTGTACGCTTTTGTGCTGGTGGTGAAGCGGTCATTCAGCCTGTTTGACTCGGCTATACTCATCGCGATCTACGTCGCCTATATTCTCACCGCGTTCCGCCAGTCCAAGCGGCGCCCAGCTCCTGCGGGCGTCCTCACGGAAACGGATCGCCGTTCGAACTCGGCAGCCAGCCGCGAACCCCCGGAGGACACCGACGAGGGAGACGAAGGTGCGGACATTGGTGTGGCCGCCCGCCTCAAGCATCTCCCGCCTGCAACGCGCACTCCGGTCATCATCCTGTTCCTGTTGGCGGGAGCCTACGTGCTGCTTTTTGGAGCAGAACCGTTCATCGACGCGGTGCTTCAAGTCGCCCGGCAGATGGGCGTGTCGCAGTTCATCCTGATCCAGTGGGTCGCGCCCTTCCTCTCAGAGTTTCCTGAAAGCCTGACAGCGTTCATCTGGGCCGGCATGATCGTGTTTGCAGGCAAGGGGCTGAGCAACCTGATCTCATCAAAGCTCAACCAGTGGACGCTGCTGATTGCCGCAATTCCCTTGGCGTACAGCGTTGGGCGGGGGCACATCGCATCGCTGCCCCTAACAGCTCAGTCGGTCGATGAGGTGTTTCTGACGGCTGCCCAGTCCCTGTTCGGGCTCTCGCTGCTGCTCACCTTCCGGTTCACCCTGCGGGGTGCGCTGCTCCTCGCGGGGCTGTTCCTGATGCAGTTTTTCATCCCGGTCGAGGGCGTTCATGTCGCGCTGGGCTGGCTCTACCTGGCACTCACTGCCGGGTTCCTGCTGCTGAACCGCAGAAAGCTGCACCTGGCCGAACTCTTCAGAGCCGGGCGTGCCAGAGGGTAGGGCATGTCAGCCAGCCGGGATCCCCGTGACGTCCAGGCGGCTATCGGCCTCGTGCTTGCCCTGCTGCTGCTGGCCGCTGTGAGCGTCTGGGATCAGCGAGAAGACCAGCAGGAACAAACCTCCCACAGAGGGACTATTGCCCTCCTCCCGCCGCCTTCGAGCAACTCCACCCCCGGCGAGGGCCCGAAAAGCGCGCGCTCCTGACCAGAGACCAAAGCCACAGTTTGTTCGTTTCTTGAAGTTGACTCTGCCCTTGGATAGACTCAATCCTTCCTGGTCAGGCGCAGAGTTCTGCCGCTCTCTTTGCTGTGAGGCATACCATTTCCCACCTCGCCACTGACGTCGTCCGGATCAATACCACTCCGCCCCTGAGCCCAGAGTTTGTCTGTCGGCACCTGCAGGAGGGAACCGGCCACGCGGGGCGGGCGATCACGACTTGTGTCGACAATTCAACTGTAAGTCTGTACATATATCGCCTACTATCTCAGCAACCAATGACGTCGGTTCTGATATCGCACCTGTTCGGCTCGGCCTTTCGCCTGCACCAGTGCTCGCGCGCAACACGGGGCCTTGGTTGGGCCCTGACCTGTGCCAGCGGGCAAGCTACCCCTCTGGCACGAACCACGGTCTCGTCTCTTTCCCCCTGCCTCTCTCACTGCTCGCTGGACGGATTCTGGAATGGCATCCCATCCAGTTGGAGTTCGCCCAGGAGCATCCGTTCAATGGATGCGATTTCGGTTCCGTCTTCCCACCTCTTCCGCAGTCTGGAGACAGGCTGCCCCAGACGTCTCCAGAGGTGAACATGGTGGCCAAGGATTCCACGTCGAGACCGTCCTCCCTCTCCAGGGTCATTGCCCTCTCCTGGAGCCTGCTCAGCGCGTGGAGCACAGCTCAGGCGGAACCTGCTCAGCCCGTCACGACCCCGCAGGTCAGGGATGCACCCCCTTCTGCCGGGCCGCGTCGAGCCACCGCGTCCGGTGTAACGTTCGGCGACCCGCGCGCCAGCAGTGACAGCACCAGGACGCGAGTTGTGTTCGACCTGGCCGCTGGGGTCACGTACCGGCTTACCCCTACTGTCGGTGGTCTGCGCCTTGACGTCTCCGGAGCCTCGGTGCTGGCTCAGACGCGGACGGGACTGGGCTCCAGCGTGACGGGGTATCAGGCTTCAGGAAGTCAGGTGATGCTCGTCACCCCCTTCCCGCTCGCGCTCGTAGACGGGTGGCGGGCCAGCGAGGCGACGCTGGCAGGTGGCTCGCGCGTCCTCATCCTGGATTTCGGGGCGACCGACCCTGGCGGGCGGGGCGGGGACTCCCTCCGGGCACTGGCAGGCCCGAACAGCCTGCTGACCACGCCCTGGATCGAGAGCAGCCTGACGGCATTTTCTCGGAACGGTCAGACGACGAACGCCCCTTCGCCTCATCCGTCCGGAACGGTGACGTTGCGCCCCTCCGTCCCGGAGGGCCTCACCCCCGGCGACGCCCTGTCCGCCACCTCTGGGGTGGAGGCACCTACGCTGCCCCCCCCTCTGCCTGGACAGGAGCCGGGGCAGCCCAGCACCCTGAGCGGGTCAGCGCAAGGGACGCTTCAGTTCGGAGCTGCCGTGCTGCCGCCCCGCCTGGGCAAGAACCCCGGGCTGACCCGTGTGGTGCTGGATCTTCCGCCCGGCACCCGCTACCGCTTGGTGCCCAGCGGGATGGAACTCCGTGTGGAGCTGACCGGCGTGAGCGCGGCGATTCTTTCCGCGCAGAACGTGACGCCCGAGGTGCAGGCCTGGCGCTCGGAGCCCACCTCGGACGGGGCCGTGATGACATTGCTGACCAGCGCGACCCTGACGGATCGCAGCGGCTGGCGCGCAGCTCGTACCGCCGCTGGCGGGCACCGACCGCTCCCGGCTCGCCATCGACCTCTCGCCCGCTCTGGCTGACCTCAAGCCGCTCAGCCCCCGTGAGCGCGTGGTGGCCGCCGTGCCTCCGCTTACCCTGCGCGGCATGGCGCTCCTCGCCTTCAGCGCGGCCATGGTGCAGCCGCGCGTGGTGATCGCCCCCGGACACGGCGGCCACGACCCCGGGGGCGTCGGTGCGGTCGTCGAGAAACAGGTGGCGCTGGGCGTGTGCCTGCGGGTGCGTGACCTGCTGCGCGCCGCCGGGGTGGAGGTGGTGATGACCCGCGAGACCGACCAGGAGCTGTCGCCGGATAAAGCCACAGATCTGAACCTGCGGGCGGGGATGGGCACTCCTGGCACGCAGCTCTACGTGAGCATCCACGTCAATGCCATGCCGCCTGCAAGTGCCCTCCAGGGCTACGGGTTGGAGACCTGGTGGAATCCCAACCACCCGCTCTCCAGCAACTTTGCAGCTGTCATCCAGAAGAACGTCGTCGCGGTGACTGGTGCGTTCTCCAAGGGGCTGAAAAACAATCGTTCGCTGGCAGTGCTGCGGAACAGTGCCATTCCTGCGGCGCTGATTGAGATCGGGTACATCAGCCACCCGGTGGACGGCCTGAACCTCCAGAACTCCAACTACCTTGACCGGGTGGCGCTCGGCATCGCCCAGGGCGTCCGGGAGGCATTGGTGACCGGCCTCACGGTAAGCACTTCCGGGAAGTAAGGATCACGTCAGCAGCGGTGATCGGTCGCCCTGGGCCAGCCCATTCCGCGGACAGGAGAAGGTAATCTGTACAGACTACCAGATAAAATAGGAGATCGATGCCCCCCAACGCTCCCATATTAGTGATATCGAAGCGCGCGCGCCGCTTATGCCTCCTGCCGCTCCTCGCCCTGCTCCCCCTGTTACTGGGCGGCTGCGTCCAGCTCCCTGATTCGCCCCTGCCCATCGGCACGTACCTGCGCGGCACCTACGAGCAGCAGTACAGCCAGAGTGAGGTAGTGGTGACCCTGGAAAACGGCGAGGTCATCAATGCGCTCGCCTATGCGGACGGCCCAACCTACACTCAGGGCGAGGCGGTGGTCATCTACCAGACTGGCACGACCTACGTCCTGAATGACCCGGTTCGAACCCCGTACCTTGGCTGGCTGCTCGGCGCTGTGATGGTCATCGCCGTCGTGGTAGCCCGCGGCAAGGGCCTCCGGGCCATCCTGGGCAGCGGCCTCACCCTGCTGGCCCTATGGCTATTCATCCTACCGGCGCTGCTCTCCGGACATGACAGCGCGCCATTGACCATCTCGGCCCTGGGTGCGGTGCTGGCCGTCTGCGTTTATCTGGTTCACGGCCTGAACTGGAAGAGTCATGCGGCGCTGACGGCCCTCTGGAGCGCGACCACTGCCGGGTATTTCATCACCCTCCTCCTCGCCCACTTGACGCACCTCAGTGGTGGCGCCGACCGGGCGGCGGTGGTCGCCCAGAATTCGTACGGCATCAATGCGCTGAGTCTATATGTGGTTGGGGTCGTCCTCTCGGCCATGGGCGCGATGAACGACGTCACCGTGACCCAGGCCTCTGTGGTGGAGACAGTCGCCCAGAACCAGCCGGGTCAGCCGATCCACCGCTTGTACGCCCTGGGAATGCAGGTGGGCAGGGATCACGTGGGCAGCATGGTCACGGTTCTGGTACTGGGGTACGCGGCGGGCGCGTTGCCCCTGATGCTGTTGCTGCGGGCCGACCCAAAGGAGCCCATGTGGGTAACGCTGAACGGCGAGGCGCTGTTCTCCGAACTGGCCGGCCTCCTGATTGCCCTGATCACCATGCTGCTGGCCGTACCGCTCAGTACTGGGCTGGCGGCGTGGTGGGTGGGAACGCATCAGAGGATTTATGTTCAGCCACCCATCCACAGCGAGGGGAATGGCACCGGGGGTTGACCTCCGGGGCGGCCAGCCATATCCCCTGTTTGGGTCGCTCCCCAAGTCAACGCTCCTGATGTCTGAAGGGGACGTCAGAAGCATGCCGCTAAACTCACGCGGACAATACGCTCTGGGAACGGCCCGGAGACGCGAGTGGCCAGCAAAAGAACGCACCCCACGGAGAGCCCAGTGTGCCTGCACAACGCACGCACGGACACCATAGTACGGTCTGGCCAATGGCCCACGTGCACGCCGGTTCCAGACTGCGAAAGGAAGGTTGGTATGAACGCACAAATTGCCCGAACGATGAGGTGGGGCCGCGCCACAGGTGGGCAAGCGGCCCGGGGCAACGAAGCGAAGGGCTTCACTTTGTTGCCCCGGAGGTGGGTGGCCGAGCGCTCATTCGCGTGGCTCTCTCGCTTCAGGCACTGAGGGCGGGACCTGGAACGTTTGCCATCGACGCTGGTCGGTTTTCACTTCCTGGCCGCCTGCGTTCTGCTCTGCAACAATCTCAAGCCGCTTTTCGCATAACGTCCTTGGCAGCCTCTAACTGTACTTTGGGGGTATTCACGGACCGCTAAATAAGGCTGTGCAGCACGGACAATATTGAATCTGTGTTCTAGGCCGCCGGGGAGTCTCCCCGGCGATCTCACGTCGAACGGCTGGTACGGTCTCACCAAACAGTCCGTCTGGTTGCGACAGGCGCAGCCATTGGAGAAACAGCAGCGCCGCCAGACAGAGCACAGCGTGGTGGTGCAGGCCCTGCCAGTTTCGTCCTTCGAAATGATTCAGCCCGACTTCCTGCTTCAGTTCCCGGTGTCCCAGTTCACAAGACCAGCGCTGCTTGGTGACCTGGATCAGGTGCTCGAATGCCGTTTCAGGCGGCAGATTGCAGAGGTAATATTTCTTCTCATCGCGGGCTCGTTGCTCCCCGATCACCCAGGCACCTTCCCCGGGAAGGTGCTGACCGCGTGCGTTCTCGTTGCCATCGGCGAGACGCACGTACTTCGCGGCGAACGTGCCAATGAGCGGTCCTTTGGTTCCCTGGCGCCACATCACACGTCGCCAGGATTCACGGTCGAGCACCGACTCAATGGTTTCGGCATCCTCCGATGGCGTCGGATGCCGTGGGGGACGGCCTCGAAAATGTTTGGGAATGGGGATGAGGCGCACGTGGGCGGGATAGACCCGCTGGGTTTTGACCGTTCCGACGGACCAGCGTAATCCACGTTCCGTGAGGGCTCGCCGGAACCGTGCACTGACGCCATAACCAGCATCTGCCAGGACCATCCCATACTGAATTGTGCCCTTCAGGTCATCAATCTCCCGCAAGGCAATCTCCCATTTGGTGGACTGAAGCGGGTGTTCCTGTGGAACACCCGCTCTAACACAACGTTCTACGTTGGTGGACCACTCTGAGGGCAGGAACAACTTCAAACGCAGTGGAATCGGGATCTCGTCGCGGGCTAGCGTGATGGAAACGAGACACTGACAGTTGGTAATTTTCCCGACCTGCCCGGAGTACTGCCGCCCCACGCCGACTGAACGGGTACCGAATTTGGTGAGGCAGGTATCGTCGATGATTAGTACGGCACCTTTGCCGCCCAGAAGGTGCTGTGCACGGTCGGCAACGATTTGTTCCAGTCCCTGGATGTTCCAGGGACTGTCGGTGATGAAATGCTGGATCTGGTCGTATGTGCCTGGAGCCACCTGGGCGGCCAGGGGCTGCATGCTTTTCCGGTGCGCTGAGCTACAGAGGCCCTGAACGTATGTTGGTGCCCACAGCCTTTGAGCTTGATGGCGAAAACAGGTGAGAAATGGGGAAAACCAGGTGTGGAAGTGACGGGTCCACCGCGGGGATTGAGTGCGCTTCAGCAAGAAGGCCAGCATCGCAGATGCCGGCCCAAGTGGTTCGCCCGAATATTCCCCAAAGTACAGCTAAGAACGTGTTCAATTGCATTTAACGAGAATCCTGCCTGCTGGGCAGCTCTCAAGAAACGGACGTCATCCGCGACCTCCGGCGCATACACCCGGTGTCTATTCTCCAGCCGGGTGTGACGCAGCAGCCCGACGTTCGTCCAGTACCTTAGGACCCTGATTTCTTTCCCGTTGCCGCTGCCAGCTGCCTTATGGACCACACTGAGAGCACAGCACTCTGCCTTTCCATCATCAACATGCCCACACTTGGAGAGGTTCTGATTGGTAGGAAGCCTGCGGCCTCTCCTGCCGCATCCAGGTGATCGTCGATGGCAAATGAACGGAGGGCGAGGACACCGAGAGGGGCGTCAGCCGTTCACGCACGTCCTGAATCCACTGCGTGACCTTGCTCTTGCCTTCCCGTTGCCTGACGGCCCGTTCCAGCCCGGCCAACGCCTCTTCTGCCGCCCGAACCTGGGCCGGCATCAGCTGCTTCACGACCTGCAACTGGGCCACCTCCGATTGCGCCTGCTCCACGGCACTCAAGCTGGCGGCGGCGCTCTGCGCGTTGCCCTCAAGGGCACGGGCGTATTCCAGATCGACGATATCGAGTGCTCCAGAGGCCTGACGCAGGTGCTGCTGATCCGGAGCCACCAGGGCGGCCAGCGTGGCGGGAGGCGCAGTCATGCGGCCCGCCAGGAATCCCAGAGCCAGGGTCAGCAAGGCGGTGCCCAGGAGAAGCCAGAGGTTGAGTGGGGCGCGTTGTTTACGGTAGAGCACGGTTACTCCCGGCGCACGATCAGCGCGACCTGGGGCTCCAGGCGCAGGCTGTCGTGCAATTGCTGATTCAGGGCGGCGCGGTCATGCAGATGGGCGTAGTCACGGAGGCGGGTGGGCGTCAGAACCGCCACGTGGGGCGCGGTTGGACCTGCTGCCACCGCGCTGAACTGGGCGAGGACTTCAGCGGGGGTCCCCACAAAGACCGTGGCGTCCTCGAAGCGCAGAAGCCGGACTCCACACGGATCAAGGACCAATGCAGGATGACGGCGGCGACGGCGAAAGAGGGACCGAAGCTCGTGCGTCGCCGTAAACAGGCTGTGGTATTGCCCGCCGAACGTCAGCCGGGCGGTGTCGTCCAGAACCAACCGCGCCTGGGCATGCAGTTCGTCATGGTCCAGCACCCGGGTTCGGGCACTCAGGGCATGGGCACCGACGGCCACCGCCCGCAAACGCCCTTCCTGCGGCAGATACGCGGTCTCCACCCGCAGGCTGCCCGGATCAGCACCCAGGCGCACTGCCTCATCGCCCACTTCCCGCTCCAGCAGGTCCAGAATCGTCGGGTCCTGCCGCGTCACCGAACGCTCCCGCTCCACGCGGATCACGGCGAGCGCAGCCCCAATCGAAGAAATGACGTCTGCCTGCGCAACGGCCTGAAAGGGTACGCCGAGCCGCCGGGCAATCACGGGACCGAGGACGCTCGCGGCCCCACCGCCGCCGTACAGCGGCATGCCCTGGAGACCGTGCTCCCGGGCCAGTTCCCGCACCAGCGCCGTCAGTTTCTCCGCACACGCTTCGAGAACGGCGGTGGCTGCCGCCTCCATGCTGGCCCCCAGCCGCTCACCCAGGAGGGTCAGGGCGAGCCGGGCACTCCCAGCTTCTCCAAAGGCGCGGCCGTCCTCCCCGATGGCCCCGAGGGCATTGGCCGCGCAGGTCGGCGTAATGGCGAAGCGCTCGCCACTTGGAGTGGCCAGCAGGGCGTAGCCACCAGGGCCGCCTTCGGTGAGGGGCAGTTCCACCAGGCGGGCCCCTTCCAGCTGCTGGAGTGAAGCGAAGCTGGCGTAGGGGAATCCGGCGATATGGGCGCTGCGGGGACCGACTTCCTCGATCCTCTTGCGGCTCAGGCGGACCAGGCTGCCCCCTGCGACCCCCGCGATGCGGATGTCCACCGCACGCAAGCCGGTGGGCGCGCCCAGCACCGTCATGTACTTCAGCACAGGCCGCCCATCCTTCACGGCTCCCACATTGGTGCTGGTCCCACCCACCTCGAAGAAGATCCCGTCCATCAGCCCTTCGCGCAAAATGCCGCCGCCCAGGGAAGCGGCTGGGCCACTGACCACCGTGTGAATGGGTGTCTCCTCGAAGGCTTCCAGGCTGGCGGCTCCGCCATCCCCGCGCATGATCAGCAGGGGGACGCCGGGCAGCCGCTGGTTGACCGCTTCACGGACGTGCCCGGCGGTCCTGAGCATGGTGGGCAGGATGCTCGCGTTGATGGCCGCGCTGACCGTCCGCATTTCCAGGCCGTAACTGCCGCTGAGATCGCTGCCGAGGGTGACGGGAAGCCCGAGGCTCCGAGCCACCACTCCCGCTTCCCGCTCCGCCGCTCCATCATCCACGCCGAAAGCTTCGCTGACCGCAACGGCCTGGACCCCGGTCGCCTGCCAGCCTTCCAGCACGGCCTGCGCCCGCTGCCGGAAATCAGGCTGATCGGAGGCCACAAAAGCCCACTCGGCGCGCAAGCCAGCGGGGGGCTGCGTCACCTTGCGGATTCGGCCCTTGTCTCGTTTCTCGCCCAGCGCGAGCACGCCGATCCTGGCGGTATCCCCTTCAAGCAGTGCGTTGGTCGCCTGCGTCGTCGAGTGGGCGACGAGCAGGACTGGCGTGCTTGCGGGAAGCTTGGTGAGCAGGCGGTCGAGGGCCTCCAGCACACCCGCAGCGACCCCCTGCGCGTGGTCATGGGTGGTGGGAGCGTGGGACACAGCCTGAAGTTGTCCGTCCAGGCCAAGGGCGACGCCCTTGGTAAAGGTGCCGCCCACGTCGATGCCAATCCGAACTCCAGTTTCAGAAACGGCCAAGACCCTGAACCGCCTTCCGACTGCGCCCGGACACCGAGACGTAGGCCCAGCCCACCAGGTAGACCAGCAGCATCAGTCCCTGAGCACCCAATGTCTCCACCGTGGGATGAATACCCGTCAGGGCCGCCACATTGGGATCGAGCGCCGGGACCGTGCCGTAGAGATTGGTGACGCCCAGCCACCCCGCTTCCTGAAACGCCCGCACGCCATTGCCCACAAAAGCGACCGCAAACAGGGCGGTGACGGCCACCAGCACCGGAAACAGCTTCGCAGTCGGCAGCCGACGCCCGAACCGGAAGAGCAGCAAGAAGGTCACGGCCAGGGCCACCACGGCGAGGGCAATCCCCAGGTACATGTACTGGGTGACGGGGCCGCTGGCGACCGCGAGTGCCTGATAGAACAGCACCGTCTCAAATCCCTCGCGGTAGATGGTCGTGAAGGTCACCAGCCCCAGGGCCAGCAGGCTGCCCCCTTGCACCGCCTGGCTCACGCGCGCACGCATGAATTCGGTACTGCGTTTGCGGTCAGCCTGTTGCAGCAGCCAGAAGGAGAGCGAGAAGAGGATGACCACCGCGACGGCGCTGGTGATGGCGCTGATGAGTTCGCGGGACACGGGCGCGATGGAGAGGACGTAGGTGGCCAGCGCCCAGGTCAGGACCGTGGCGAGCAGGGCCGCGCCGCCGCCCCACCACACGGCACGCCTCAGGCGGGTGTTGCGGCTGGTGTCCAGGTAGGCGAAGATCGCGGCCATCAGCAGGGCCGCTTCCAGCCCTTCCCGGAAGAGGATCGTAAACCCACCGGTGGCGGCCAGCGTCGGTCCCAGAACGCCCGTTCCACTCACGATGCTCTCGGCCTGGCGCAGGCTGCCGTTGATGTCTCCGGCGATGCGCTGCAATTCGCTCAGCGGCTGCCCGGCCTTCATGCCATTGCGCAGGTCCGCAAAGCGGTATTCCATCTCCAGGATCAGATCCGGGTTCAGGACGCGCAGGGGCGGCTCGGCGTACTCGAAGTGGTCGAGGTACGCGCTGCGGGCCGTCTTGAAGGCCTGCTCCTGCTCGCCCCGGGCGTACTCGCGGAGCGACTGCGTGACGAGATCGTGGGTGGTCCGCAGCGCCTCAGCCGGTTTGACCTCCGGGGCAGCCCTCGCGCCGCCCAGTCCAGTCAGCACCAGCAGGAGGAGGACCAGCGCCCGGACATTCATTTCAGCAGGTCCTGTGCGGTTCGCAGATCCGCGAGAGCCTGGTCAACCGCAGCGCTGAACTGGGGAGCGCTGACCTTCTGCTTCACGAGACCGCGCAGGGTGTCGCGCAGGGTGGTTTCGAGCTGCTGCTCCAGCGCCTTGTTCTTGGCCGCCAGCGGGCTTTCGAGCTGCTCGAAGTGATCAAGGTAGGCGCTGATCAGGGCCTCATTCGCCGCGTCCTGCATGCCGCCCGCGTAATGGTCCTTGGCCTGGGTGAGCAGTTCACGGATGGTGGCGAAGTCTGCGGCGGGGCCCGTCGTGGGGGCCAGGGTGTCCCCGCTGATCTCCGCCAGTTCCGTCCGGGCGCGGTCAATCTGGACGTTGAAGATTTTCGGATCGGCCTTGCTCAGGTGCAGGGTCCTGGCCTGGGCCACGGCGGTCGCCGCCTGCCCACCCTGATCCGCCGGGAAGCGGCCCATGTACTGGGCGAGCCAGCGTCCGGCCCCAGCCAGATAGAACTGCGCGTCCTGGTATTCCGCGAGGTTGGCCACCTTGCCTGCACTCACACCGCTCCCGTACTCGGTCTTGGTGTTGCCCAGGATCAACGCGATCACGCGCGCGCCGTACTTCGGGTCCTGCCGGGTGGCGGCGGGAACAGTCGCCAGCGCCTTGTCCACATCCCTGGAGAAGGTATTCAGTGCCTGACTCAGTTCGCTGGTGGACTTGTGGCCGGCAAGCACCGCCTCAATGCGGGCGTAATCACGCTTGAATGCGCTCTGTAGAGCCGGGCTCAAATCCGCCTTGACCGCGTCGTACAGCTCGTTGGCGGGGTGACGGGAGTGCTTAAGGGCCATGGCCATATCGCCCTTCTGGTGGTTGGACAACATGGCGTCGTAGTGGCCCCGCATCTGTTCGAGCACACCGGCGAATTTCACGGCGTCCCGGGGAGCTGCGGAAGCGGTGGACAGGAGGACGAAACTGAGCAGCAGAACACCTGAGCGAACCTTCATGTGAAGAACATAAAGGACAAAGCTGATAAAGGCAAGTGGATTAGTCAGGATTGCTAGATCAAGGGGGTGAAGGAGGGCAGACATCACGGCAGAACACAGACGTTCGAGCAGCTGGACCGTTTCTTCCCTCAAAACTTCCCCGCTGCCTGCTTGGTACAGGAGGAGTGCCCAAGCACTTGCGAACGGTCTCTTGAACCTCCCAGCCTAGCGGGAAATTCTGTTCCTACTCTCGTGGGATCGCCTTTCCTATCAATCTGAAAGCAGCCCAGAGATGGCTAGGCTCTGTGCGACTGAACTCATGTGGTGGCCGTAGCCTCAGAGATTGTCGTGCCGCACTGATCTCACAGATAATCAGTGGAACGCTCTACAGCCTCACCTTCCGAAAAATCCGCAGCGGGGTCATCCGTACTCGGATCACCGCCGCGTCATCAACGGTATCCTCTGGCGCATCAAGCTCGGCGCTCCCTGGCGTGACATTCCTAAGGGTTATGGCCCCTGACACACGTGCCACGATCGCCTCGCCCGCTGGGAACGCGACGGAACCTGGCTTCGCATTCTCCAAGCACTCCAAGGGGTTGCGGACGCGTGGGCTTGTCCCGCTATTGCGGTTCTTCCGTTGATTCCGTGCAGCGTGTTGAGTGGGTGTGCTCCCTGAGGGAATGGACACCCTGAGTGATGTGCTCGGCAGGCTGTTTCCCGCCGAATTTGGGGTTGTGGTGGATCAGTGTGAGGTGGAGGCTGACGTGGTCAGCCTCCACCTGTCGAGTTGCGCTGCAGAGCAGCCCTGCCCGAGGTGCCAGGCTCTCTCGGGAAGCATTCACAGCCACTATGAACGGCGATTTCAACACTTGCCCTGGGGCGGCCTGGCCGTTGACATCCAGTTGCAAGTGCGCCGGTTGGGTTGCCGGAACGGCTGCCCAGTACGCACGTTTGCCGAACAGTTCCCCAACCTCGTGGCACCCTATGCGCGCTACAGCACTGCGGTCTGTCGCCTCTTCCAGCAGTTCGTCCTCCGAGTGGGTGGGGAGGGAGGCCAGAAGCTTCTGGCCTCCCTCCCGTTCCATGCGAGCGGTGATCGACTTCTGGCTGAACAGCACGTGGCTCTCCCACCGCTCGACCAAGCTCCGCGAGTCATCGGCATTGACGACTTCGCTTTCAAAAAGGGCCTACGGTACGGGACCGTCATCACCAACCTGGAGACGGGCCGGGCGATTGATCTGCTCCCTGACCGCAAGGCCGCCACCGTTACCTTGTGGTTGGCGCAGCATCCCGAGATTGAGGTGATCAGCCGGGATCGGTCCACCGAGTATGAGCGGGCGAGCCGGGAAGGCGCACCACAGGCGGGGGGCGGTCTTGGACCGCTGGCACGTGCTGAAAAACTTCCGTGAAGCCCTAGAACGGCAACCCAAGCGCTCGCAACAGACCCTCGACGACATCGCCAAAGCCTTTGTTCCCGTCTCCCCACCCCGCAGATCCCTTCGAGAAGAAGCGGCACGGAGCACGCGATACCAGCGTCGCTGTGCCGAGGTGGCGCAGATCAAATCGTTGGCAGCCCAGGGGCAATCTGCAGCACAGATTGCCCGGGATCTCCGGCGCAGCCACCACTTCGTACGTTTCAGCCTCCGGGTAGAAAAAGTTCCCGAAACCCGCCACCCACCGCGCAAAAGCAGATTGGACCCCTCCCACGAGCGGCTCTGGGAACGCTGGAACGCGGGCGAGCGCAACGCCATGGCGTTGCTGCGACAAGTGCAGCAGGAAGGATTTTCTGGCGGCTACAAAGCAGTCCATCAGTGGACGCTCTCCCGCCGGATCGAGGAAGCGGAACAACCAGAGCCCCCCACCGAGGCGGTGCCCGCCGAGAGGAAGCCCAGGTGGCGACGAGCGGATTTCCTCGCGGGACAGGTGGTCTGGTTGCTGTTGAAGGAGGATGCTGGGCTTCAACCCGACAAACGGACCCTGCTGGATGCGCTCACGAAGAAGTGTGCGCCCGTGAACGAAATGCGTCGCCTGGCCCTCGACTTCCGTCAGCTGTTCCGGGATGGGAATGCTCAGCGTCTGGACGGGTGGTTGGAGCAAGCCGCAAGAAGCGGCTTGCCCGACATTCAAACGCTCGCGACCAGCCTTGTCAGGGAACGAGAAGCCCTTCTGGCTGCAAAACCCTGCCCTGGAGCAATGGGCCGACCGAAGGCGTGGTGAACAAGATCAAACTGATCAAGCGTCAGATGTACGGGCGCGGATCTTTCGAGACTCTCCGCCAACGTGTTCTGCTCGCAAGCTGACACGCTGCACGGAATCAACGGAAGAACCGCAGAACCGGGTCACCCTCATCGGCACCTCGGCCGCATTCCTGTACTCACTGGTCGCCACCGTCGCTCCCGGCATCTTCCCGGAGGGCACGGCGCACGTGTACTACGAGGCTTCGGGCGTCGTCATCACCCTGATCCTGCTAGGCAAGTACTTCGAGGCCATCGCCAAGGGCCGTTCCAGCGAGGCCATGAAAAAGCTGCTCAGCCTGCAAGCCAGGACGGCGCGTGTGGTGCGGGGCGGGCAGGAACTCGAACTCTCCACCGATGAAGTGCTGGTGGGTGACCTGATCTCCGTCCGGCCTGGCGAGAAGATCCCGGTCGACGGCGAGGTCGTCAGCGGTAACTCGTTCGTGGACGAGAGCATGATCACCGGTGAGCCGGTTCCCGTCAGCAAGCAGTCTGGCGCGGGTGTCGTGGGTGGCACCATCAACCAGAACGGCGCCCTGACCTTCCGCGCCACTCGCATTGGCGCGGACACCGCGCTGGCCCAGATCATCAAACTCGTCGAGACCGCCCAGGGCAGCAAGCCGCCCATCCAGGGTCTCGCCGATAGGGTGGTCGCCGTCTTCGTCCCGGTCGTGCTGGGCATCGCCGCGCTGACCTTTTCACTGTGGCTGCTCCTCGGCGGGCAGGCAGCTCTCTCCTTTGCATTGATCACGACAGTGGCCGTGCTGATCATCGCCTGCCCCTGCGCCATGGGTCTGGCAACCCCCACCAGCATCATGGTCGGGACCGGCAAGGCCGCCGAACTGGGTGTACTGTTCAAGGGCGGGGGCGCGCTGGAGGGTCTCCAGGACGTGCAGGTGGTTGCGGTCGACAAGACCGGCACGCTGACCAAGGGGCGGCCAGAACTGACCGATCTGGTGACCGCCACCGGCTTCAACCGCAATGACGTCCTGAGCCTGGTGGCTGCCGCTGAAGAGCAAAGCGAGCATCCCATCGCCCGGGCCATCGTGGACGCCGCGAAAAGGGAAGGCATGTCTATCCTGAAACCCGAAGCCTTTGAAGCGGTGCCCGGCTACGGCCTGGAAGCGCGGGTGGAAGGCCGTATCGTGCAGGTGGGCGCCGACCGGTTCATGACCCGGCTGGGACTGGACGTCAGCGTCTTCACGGCGCAGGCCGAACGGCTGGGCGACGAGGGCAAGAGTCCACTGTACGCCGCCGTCGACGGGCAGCTCACAGCCATCATCGCCGTCGCCGACCCGATCAAGGAAGGCAGTCTGGAGGCGGTCAATGCCCTGCACCGCATGGGCCTGAAGGTCGCGATGATCACCGGGGACAACCGGCGGACTGCGAACGCCATCGCCCGGCAGCTGGGGATCGACGAAGTGCTGGCCGAGGTGCTGCCCAGCGGCAAGAGCGACGCCGTGAAGGAACTCCAGGCGAAGGGACAGAAAGTAGCCTTTGTCGGGAACGGGATCAACGACGCCCCGGCACTTGCCCAAGCGGACGTCGGTCTGGCCATCGGCACCGGCACGGACGTGGCCGTCGAGACCGCCGACGTGATCCTGATGAGCGGTGACCTGCGTGGCGTGCCGAACGCCTTTGCCCTCAGCCGCGCCACCCTGCGGAACATCAAGCTGAACCTGTTCTGGGCCTTCGCGTACAACATCGTTCTGATTCCCGTCGCGGCTGGCGTGCTGTACCCCGCGTTCGGTCTCCTGCTCAGCCCAGTGCTCGCCGCCGCCGCGATGGGCTTCTCCAGCGTCTTCGTGCTCAGCAACGCCCTGCGGTTGCGCGGCTTCCAGCCCCCCGTGAAGCCGGACGCGGTGGCCGTCGCCGCCCAGCCTGCCCTGCCCGCCCACGCCTGAAGTCCATCTGCGCGGAAAGCTAAAGACTTCCCACGCTCTCCTGAGGAGAACCCCCATGACCAAGCTCACTGTTGGCCCCTACGTTGCCTCCCTGAAGACCGGCCCTGCCCTTGTCCGTGACCGCCAGGCGTTCCTGGAACGCGCTCGTCTGCGTGACGAGGTGCCCACCGTCGCTGGCCTGCCCCTGGTGGGCCTGGGCGGCTCCTGCGGCAAGCCCGCGTTCCTGTTGCCGTATCTGGTGCGTTGGACCGAGCAGAGCACCCTCGCCCTGGAAGAGGTGGCCACCGAATTCGACTGCTTCGTGGAGTACGGCGCGTACCCACACCTGAAGCTGAACGAGGGTGGCCAGGAAGTTGCGGCAGTGCAGGACTGGAGCAACATGGGCATGGTCTTCGTGCGGCCTGGCTACGAGCGCGGCGAGGAACTCCTGGTGCGGCTCCGGGAAAGTCTGGAACCCGGGGGCTCAGGCACCTGAGCTGGATGACATGCATAGGCCCCCTCTTGCGAGGGGGCCTGTTTGTGGTCGCCCGCCCCCTGTCGGTGGGGGCCTTGTACCGTCTTAAGCCGATGTTGAGGGAAGGTGGCGCTTTACACAGGCTTAACACGCCACCTTGCACGATGGGAAGCGAACGTCCGCGTACACCACTTTTCGCCCTATTCTCCGGAGGTTTTCCATGACCCAGAACGCCAGCTTGACCATCACCCGCATGCTGCAGACCCATCCCCAGAGCGGCCAGTCGCCATTCGATCTGAACGCCCTGACCGAATGCATCGAGGCCTGCTTCGAATGCGCGCAGATCTGCACCTCCTGCGCGGACGCCTGTCTGGGCGAAACCGAACACACTGGGCACCTGACCCACTGCATCCGCCTCAACCTGGACTGCGCCGACATCTGCACCACCACCGGGCGCGTCCTCGTGCGTCAGACCCAGCCGGAGATGGCCGTGATCCGCGCGCAGCTCCAGGCCTGCCTGGCGGCCTGCAAAGCCTGCGGCGACGAGTGCCAGGAGCATGCCGAGAAGATGAACATGAAGCACTGCGCGGTCTGCGCCGAGTCGTGCCGCCGCTGTGAACAGGCGTGCCAGAAGATGCTGGATGGTCTGAGCGCCTGAACCTGCCTGAAGAGCTTCTGTCGCCTGCCCGCACATTTTCTGCGGCAGGCGACTTTGTTGAGGAGGACCCCATGAATGAATCCATGAATCGCTCGGCTACACCGCAAGACTCAGACGAGAAGTCGATGGGCAAGATGGGCGGCAGCTATGGCCGCTTTGCGGCCATGATCGCCACCTCCACCGTGATCATGTACGGCCTGATGTACCTGAACACCTATCAGCTCGATCACGTCTCCTTCAGCGAGACGCGCGTGTTCATGGCGATCTATATGGGGGCCGTGATGGCGGTGATCATGCTCGGGTACATGCTGAACATGTACAAGGACAGCCGCGTCAATCTGGGAATCTTTCTGGGCAGCCTCGTGGTCTTCGCGGGGTCCCTGTGGCTGCTGCGCTCACAGGCCACGGTGGGCGACGTGGCGTACATGAAGGCCATGATCCCGCACCACTCGATCGCCATCCTGACCAGCAACCGCGCCCAGATTAAGGACCCCCGTGTGCGCGAATTGGCTGACGAAATCATCGAAGCTCAGGTCCGTGAGATCGCCGAGATGAAGGCATTGATCGCTGACCTGGAGAGCAAGGACTAGAAATGGAGCCTAGCAACCCTCAGTGAGGAGGGGCCACCAGCAGTTTCAGCGTGAAAACGCTGCCCTGCGAAGACGAACTCACGGTCAGGCTTCCGCCCATCCGCGTCGCCAGTCCACGGGCGATGGTCAGGCCCACCCCGCTGCCGTCTCCCCGGGTGCGCGCCGGGTCCACGCGGTAAAAGCGCTCGAAGATCCGCTCCAGGTGTTCGGGAGCGATGCCGCTGCCCGTGTCGGCCACCGTGAACAGCATGTCACCGCCACGGTGTTCGGCCCCCAGCGTCACCTGACCCCCACGTGGCGTGTGCCGCAGGGCGTTGCCCAGCAGGTTGGCGAGAATCTGCGAGGCCCGCTCAAAGTCTGCGGTGACCTGCGGGAGCGCCGCCTCAGGTGAAGCGCTAAGCGTGACGCCGCGGTCCTCGTAGGCCCCTGCGAAACGCTCAAACGCGTCGGCGATCAACGCGGCGGGGGCAAAGTCACTGGAATGCAACTCCACTGCGCCCGCCTCCACCCGCGACACCACGCTGAGGTCCTGCGCCAGCCGTTCCATGGCGGCCGTCTCACGCAGGATGGCCCCAGACACGGCTTCCGGCGGCATCACGCCGTCTTTCATGGCCTCGGCGTACCCGCGCAGCGCCGACAGGGGCGTCCGCAATTCGTGCGCCACGTTGGAGATCAGTTCCACCCGGCCCTGTTCCACCTGTTGCAATGCAGCGGCCATCCGGTTGAAGTGCCGGGCCACGTCGGTCAGTTCATCCCGGCCTTCTTCCGGCAACCTCCGCTCGTAATCGCCCGTGGCGATGGCGTGGCTGCCGTCGCGCAGCAGCTCCACCGACCGCACCACGCGCCGCGCCGAGTAAAGCGCGGTCAGCGCCGCCACCACCAGCGCCAGGGGCAACGAGGCCAGCAGCGCCGCGTTCAGGGTGCGCCGCACGCCGCGCTCCAGATCAGGGCGCAGGGACGCGCCGTCCGGACCGATCAGCGTGATCATCTGTTCGACGTGGTGTCGAATGAACGCTGAGGCCAGCACCTCGCTGATCAGCAGCACCGCGCCCAGCGCGATGCAGATCACCAGCAGGTGCGACAGGAACAGCCGGGGGTAAAGCTTCAGCCGCCCTCACCCCCTTCCTGGGCTTCCATGAAGCGGTAGCCCACCCCGCGCACGGTCTCTATAAACCGCGGAGCTTCAGCGTCATCGCCCAGCTTGCGGCGCAGGCCCGTGACATGCACGTCCACCACCCGCGTCGTGCTCGGAAAGTCGTGACCCCACACCCGCTCCAGCAGCCGTTCCCGACTCCAGACCAGCCCCGGATGCTGCGCGAAGGTGCTGAGCAGGTCATATTCCAGCTTGGACAGGTCCAGGGGCTGCCCTGCCAGCGTGGCGCGGCGGGCACGCAGGTCCAGCTCCAGGTCACCGCTGCGAATTTCATGATGGACCCCTGCCCGTCTGAGCAGGGCGCGGACCCGGGCCACCACCTCGCGTGGGCTGAACGGCTTGACCACGTAATCGTCCACGCCCAGATCGAGGCTGCGCAGCTTGTCCTCCTCCTCCCCGCGCGCGGTCAGCATCAACAGGGGCAGCTCAAGCCCCGCCGTGCGCGCCTCGCGGGCCAGGTCCAGGCCACTGACGCCCGGCAACATCCAGTCCAGGATCGCCAGATCGACGCGCGGCAGCAGTTCGCGGGCCTGGTGGCCGTCGGCCGCCTGCAAGACCTCGTACCCCTCGCCGCTCAGATAGGCGTGCAGGATTTCCAGGATGGCCGGGTCATCATCGACGATCAGAACGCGGGCCATGCCCGCCTTCCGCCCAGCCCCGGGGTCACAACCCGCGTTTGATCAGCCACTGGCGGTAAGCGTACATCTCGTCGGCCTGGGTGCGGACGATGTCGCGGGCCAGCCCCAGCACCCGCGCGTCGCTGCTCTTTTGCAGCGCCAGGCTCGCCATGTCGATGGCGCTGGCGTGGTGCGGCAACATGCCCTCCACCAGGCCACGGTCGCTGTCCTTGCTGGCCTTGAGCGCGGTGATCATGGTGTTCATCTCGCCCGTCATCGCGGTCTGCATGCTTTTGTCCACGCCGCCGAGGGTCTTCAGCCAGGTGTTCATCTGGCCGATCTCTTTTTGCTGCACGCCGATGATGTCCGCCGTCCAGCGTTTGACCTGGGGGTCCTTGACGTTGTTCAGGACCGTTTTGCTCATGTCGACGGCGCCCTGGTGGTGAACGATCATCATGGAGAGGAAGGCGCGGTCAAATGCCTTGCCCTTCAGGGTCTCGAGACTGCTGTTCATAGGGGTGCCGTGGTTCATGCCAGGCATGGTCATCTGGGCGTGGGCCAGGGGCGTGAGACTGAGGGTCAGCAGCAGGGCGAGGCGTTTCATGGCTGCAGCGTGGGGCAGTGATGTTAAGAGCGTGTAAAGCGTGGGCCTGAGGCTGGGGAGGCACCGGCTCGAATGTGGTCATGCGTGACCCGACAATGGAGACGCAGACCGGGCGGCTGATCACGATGACTGACAGACGAATGGTGGAACCTCCACACAAGTTGAGGACAGACGCTCAAATGCAATACAGATTCCAAGAGGGATTTCTGTTCCTATGCTAGTCAGACCCCTGCTGGGCGACGAATTCGAGTTCCCTTAAAAAGTGTCGGGTACTGAGCAGGTGCGCGATGACCGGGGGCTCTCCAGCAGTGCGGAAACAACTGCAAGGCCCGCTTGCCTCAATTCCTTGGCGTGGCTTTACGCGGAAGACATCGTCAACCCGTGCAGATAGATCAGAGTTCCACCTTACCTGGCAGGGCCAGCGGCACCCCTCAACGAACCTGTTGTGATCGTCCTACCAGTTCACCCATGAGAACCTGCGGCAGCAGCACAGTGAAGGTCGATCCCACGCCCTCGGTACTGGTCACCTGGATGGTGCCGCCCATGGCCTCGACGAGGTGTCGGGACACCGTCAGCCCCACACCCGCCCCGATGCTCTCTTCCGCGTCCCGTGCGCGCGATTGATCCGAACGGTAGAAGCGCTCGAAGACGTGGGGCAGGTCCTGCGTGGAGATGCCCTCCCCGGTGTCCCGCACCTCCAAACACCCGGACCTTCCACTGCCGTCTACCTGGACGGTGACGCCCCCGTGTTGCGTGTGTCGCAGGGCGTTCGACAGCAGGTTCACCAGCACCTGGGTGACCCGGTCCGGATCAGCCACAACCTGGACGTCGCGCTGCACTTCCAGGGACAGCGTGAGGCCTTTACCCGTGAACGCCCGCTGAAACTGCGCGCAGGCCACGCCAGCAAGTTCCGCCAGCGGCAGCATCCGTGGCACCACGGGAATGACGCCCGCCTCTGCCTGCGTGACGAGCGACAGGTCCTGTGTCAGCCGTTCCAGCCGCCGAATTTCCCGGATCAGGTCCGGCCCGGCCTCCTCGATGAGGAACACGCCGTCCAGCAGCCCCTCGGTCAGTCCACGCATGCCGGTCAATGGCGTGCGGAGTTCGTGGGCCACCGTCCCAATCAGTTCCCGCCGCCGAACCTCCGTCGCCTCCAGGGCTTCGGCCATGCGGTTGAAGCTGCTCGTCAGTTCGCCGAGTTCGTCCCGGCCCATCTCGGGGAGTCGCTCCGCGTAGTGGCCAGCCGCGATGCGCGTACTCGCGTGGCTCACGCGCTTTACCGAGCGCAGAATCTCCCGGCTGACGAAGGCGCTCACCACCAGGGCCACCAGCAGCGTGACGGTGCTCGCCACGATCAGCGCGCTCCCAAAGGCCCCGGTAAAGCCCTCGGAGAGCTGACGGCGCATCTCTGGAATGTCACGGATCCCGAACATCTGCACCATCTGCTCGATGTGCGTCCGGTAGAAGAATGGGGCCGTCCATTCCGCAATCACGATCATGGTCGTCGCGGCCAGCGTGATCACCGCCAGGTACGAGAGCAGCAGCTTTGCCCTCAGACCCAGACCGGAAGCGGTCTCAGGCGTGGCCAAAGCGGTACCCCACCCCCCGCACCGAGTGGATAAAGTGTGGCAACTGCCCGGATTCTCCGAGGTGTCTGCGCAGACTGACCATGTGCACGTCCACCACACGGTCCACGCCAGGAAAATTCTCCCCCCACACCCGCCCGATAAGTTCGTTGCGGGTGAAGACCCGTCCCGGCGCTTTGGCGAGTTCGTACAGCAGGTCAAATTCCAGGGCACTCAACTCAAGCGGCTGCCCGGCCACGCTCACGGTGCGCGTCACGGGGTCCACCCGCAAATCCTCGTACACCATGGTCAGGGGGGCCGCCTCACCGGAGGTGCGCCGCAGGATGGCCTTCACCCGCGCGACCAGTTCGCGGGGGCTGAACGGTTTGACCACGTAGTCATCTGCGCCCAGTTCCAGGCCCAGCACCCGGTCGAACTCCTCGCCCCGGGCGGTGAGCAAAATGACCGGTACGTCCGAAGATGCCCGGAGGCGCTTGCAGACGTCCAGTCCGTTCATCTTCGGCAGCATCACGTCGAGTACAACCAGCGCCAGACCGCCCGCCTCCGCCTGACGCAGGCCGTCAAGGCCGTCTGCCGCCGTGCGTACCTGGAATCCTTCACGTCCCAGGTACGCCGAGGCGACCTTGCGCACGCTTGGCTCGTCGTCCACCACCAGCACTGTATTCATGTGTCACTCCAGTATGTCAGCCCGCACCACCGCGCGTCATCAGAATTGCACTCCGATCCGCCGGGCACTGTTCCAGAGGTTATCCCGGGTGAAGGGTCCACTGTGTTTCTCGCGAATCACTCCGCTGGCATCGATGAAGAACGTTTCCGGTATACCCGCCACCCCGTAATCGATGGCGACCCGGGACTGCCGGTCGATCACGCTGGGGTACGGCACGGCGAATTCCCGCGTGAATGCCCGCGCGGCGTCCGGTTGATCCTGGAACACCACACCGACCATCGTGAGATTACGCGCCTCCCGCGCGAATTCCGCGAGCATCGGTGCCTCCTCTCGGCAGGGCACGCACCAGGAGGCCCAGAAGTTCACGACCATGGGCTGACCGAGGTGATCCTGGAGCCGAAACGGCTGACCGTCCAGGGTAACGAGCGTGAAGTCCGGGGCAGGCTGGCCAAGAAGTGCTGACTCTACGCCCTTGCTGGGCTTCAGGAGTGCCACCGCCAGGGTCACCACCACAGCGGCGGCGAGCAGCGGCGGCAGCCAACGCCGCACGCCACCGGGCCGCCGGGGATCAGTCGGGGAGGCGTTCAGGGGCACGGTTCCTGTACCGTTCGGTGAAGTCCACGATCTTTGCCTCGTCCAGCGTGTCCAGGGTGTACAGCCGCCGCCAGGCGGTCAGGGCCAGCGGCACCTGGAGCTGCGAGTTCGGGGCCACCACCGTCTTGTTTGGAAAGCGTTTCTGAATCGCCTCCAACCTAGCCACGTCCCCCTTCAGCAGCGCCGGATTGTACTGAATGACCACGCCGCCGTGCTCCAGGTTATGGATCAGGGTCTCTGGCGTGATCTCGTACACGAAAGTTCCCCACGGTTGCGGCTGCACGTAATGCCAGCCACTGGTGGCAGGGGAGGAGTTGTACGCCGGGTGCTGGGCACCAACAGCGATGTGTTCCTGCCCTTGATTGGGGAAGGTCTGACCCAGTTCTCCTGTCTCTCCACCGGACCGGGCCCACCACGTCCCGCCCACCAGCGTCAGGGCGAGTGCCCCGACCAGCACGGCGGGCCAGGGGTTACGGCGCTGCGGCGCTGCGGAGAACTTCAGGTTGGTTGTCCTGTTCGCTTTCGTCACGCACCCACGCTACGCGGCAGGTATTCAACCTCAATAAAACCGGGAGTCACGTCATGTACGCAGTTCATCCCATTTCAGCCTCTGCGCTTTATCAAAGCTGAACAGTGCTTCGCGGGCCTGCCTGCTGTGAAGCGTCTCTCCATTCTTCTCGCCGCCCTCGTCCTGACCACGGCGGGTGCCCACGGCAGTGAATCGCACACCGACGGCGGCCAGTCCTTCGCCACGCTCCAGCCCCCCGAAAGCCAGTCCTACACCCTCAGCCTGGCGGCGGACGGGTACCCTCTGGGTGTGAGGGAAGAGCGGCGTGTGGCGTCAGCAGAAAGGTGCCTGGTCACGCGTGGCCGATGGAGCGCCCATCGTGATCGGCGTGAATTCCAAACGGCCCGGTGAGGCCGTCTGGGTGGACGAGCAGGGGGCCGTCCACCGCAACCTCAACTGAACCCTGAAGCCTCTTCTCACCTTTATTGAGCCTGAACAGGCCGCAGATACGGTGAACACGTTCGGGATTCACACCGAACGACTGGAGGTTCCATGAAACACCTTGTACTCGCGTCCATGCTGACGCTGTCCGCCGCCCTCGCCCAGACGGCCACCCCGCCCGGCACGTCCTCTCACGACATGACCATGCCGGGCAAGACGATGGGGGGCGACATGATGGGTGGGGACATGAACGCCATGATGAAGCAGTGCATGCAGATGATGCAGGCCGGAGACGGGAACATGATGGCCCGCCCTGCCACGGCCCCGGGCCTGGACCGGCCAGCCGCCGAGGCGGTGGCCCGCGCCTTTCTTCAGGGACAGGGTAAGGCCGGGGCAGGCACGCTCCAGATCACCGAGGTGCGCCGTTCAGGCAACACCTTCCAGGTGGGTTATCTGCAGGGCAAGGCGGCGGGCGTGCTGCATATTGACGCCACCACCGGGAACGTCACGGTCTCGCGGCCTTGATGAGGCCCGGTTGGCTCTCCCGTCATCCCCTGTCCGGGCCTGACTGAAACACTGAGGGTTCAGCCACGCCGCCGCTGCCCTGATTCAAGGAGGAACAGATGCAAGTCAAAGACGTGATGACCAGTAACCCCACCTGCTGCACGCCCGACACGCCCTTGCCCGAAGTGGCCCGGATGATGGAACAGCACGATTGCGGCTGCATTCCCGTCGTGGAGAACCAGGACAGCAAGAAGCCCGTCGGGATGATCACAGACCGGGACATCGCCCTGCGCGGCGTGGCCTCGGGCCAGGACACCCAGAGCATGACCGCGCGCGACTGCATGTCCACCTCCGTCGTGACCGTGACCCCGGAAGACAGCGTGGATGAGTGCTGCAAGGCGATGGAGGACAACCAGGTGCGCCGTGTCGCCGTGGTGGACCACCAGGGCGGCTGCTGCGGCATGGTCTCGCAAGCCGATGTGGCCCTCGACACCAGCGGCAAGGTCGGCAGCGTGGTGCGGGAAGTCTCCCAGCCGACGGACAGCGCTCCGAACATATCCAGCCAGTAACACGCCGCGTCCAGGCGGGGGCCACCGAACGGGTGTGCCCCCGCCATTACTGGAGAACCCTATGGCAAACGCCGAGCGCGTCCAGCGCCTCTATGACCGTGTGGCTGCCCGTTACGACGCTGCCATGCGGCTTCGCCTTCTGGACGAGTTGCGTTCCCGCCTCCTGGCGAGTGCCCATGGAGACGTGCTGGAAATCGGGGTGGGGACAGGTGCCACCTTCGCGCACTACCCACAAGCCGTCCAGAGTCTCACGGCCCTCGACCTGAGCGGCGGGATGCTCCACGAGGCGCACCTCAAGGCCCTGTCCCTCCCGTTCCCGGTGCATTTCGTGCAGCACGATGTCCAGACCCTGCCATTTGGGAACGCGCGCTTCGACACTGTCGTCAGTTCTCTCGGACTATGCGGCATTCCCGATCCGGCGCGCCTCTTCGCGGAGGTGGGCCGGGTGCTGCGGCCCGGTGGGCGGTTGCTGGCACTTGAACACATCCGCCCTCCCAATCCGTGGCTGGGCCGGATGGCCGATCTGATTGACCCGGTGTTTGATCAGGTGGTGGGCTGCCACCCGAACCGGCCCACACCCGAGTTGCTGCGCGCGGCGGGCTTTGTGGTAGAGATGCGGGAACGTCACCTGGGCGGCGTCCTCGTGACGCTCGAAGCTTTTCCCGGCACGGACGGTTGAACGTGACCCTGCATCGCCGGACGCTCAACACCGCTCTGGTGGCCGTCTTCGGTATCGCCTTCGTTCTCAACTTCATCTGGGAGATGCTGCAAATGCCGCTTTTTCAGGGCCTGGACTGGTCCCCCGCCTCGTGGGCCCTGTGTGCGGCGGCCTCGCTGGGCGACGCGGCGTTCTCGACCGCCGCCTACGCCGCACTCGCCCTCTGGCACCGGGACGCCGGGTGGGTCTGCCAGCGTGACGCACGTGACGTCGGGTGGGTGGTCACGGGCGGTCTCCTGGTGGCGGTGCTGGGCGAGCGGCTCTCACAGGCGTGGGGCTGGTGGTCGTACAGCTCGCTGATGCCGCTCGTTCCGCTCATCGGGGTGGGCGTGGTGCCACTGGTGCAACTGGCCGTGTTGACCGTCGCCACCTTTGAAATCGTTCAGTACGCTGGTCTGTGCGTGTCACGGCCACACACCTGAACGCTTCAGCCCGCATTCCGCCCCTCCTGATCCGCTTCAGAGCAGCCAGTAGATGAAGGTGTCGTACAGCCCAGCCAGAACGAATACGGCTCCCGCCAGGGGCGCGGCAAGCCGGTGGACGCGCCGGAGTCCAGTGAGGTACGTCTGCCGCCCGCTGGCCGTTGCCGCCGGCAGGAATGCGACCAGAATCAGCAGAGGGAGCATCATCCCCAGCACGAACGCGACCGGATACAGCGCGCCCAGCGGTGCGGTGATCGCCAGGGGGAGGGTCAGGCCAAAGTAGAGCAGGAAGAGCGTCGGACAGAACGCGAAGCTGAAGGCCAGACCCAGGGCGAACGCCCCCAGGGTGCCC
This sequence comes from Deinococcus humi, assembly GCF_014201875.1. Lineage (NCBI taxonomy): Bacteria > Thermotogati > Deinococcota > Deinococci > Deinococcales > Deinococcaceae > Deinococcus > Deinococcus humi. The sequence continues at coordinate 82,214 of NZ_JACHFL010000010.1, forward strand.
CGCTGCACCCGGGCGCGCTCTTCGAGCCGTTCCGCGAGTCTCGCGCCGACCGTGAAGCGCAGGCGGATCACGCCGACCATCACCAGGCCCACCAGGAACATCAGCGGCCCCAGCACCCGCCGGACGCCCGTGAAGAAGTCGCCCGAGGCCAGCACGCTCCCGCCAAAGACGTACACCGCCACTGCGCCGAATACCAGGTACACCAGCAGGCGCGCGAACACAAAGGCCAGGCTGCGTGGCCACGCTCCCCCGGCGTGGCCGTCCCGCGCCACATACGCGAGGGTGGCCGCGCCGGTGGAGAGCTGACAGGGCGCGGTGGCGGCCAGCAGGCCCAACAGGAACGGCGTGAGCAGCGAAACGCCCGTGCGGGATCGCAGGGCGGTGACGGGACCGGCCAGGGCGGCGTTCAGGGAACCGCTCAGCCGGTACAGGTCCAGAGCCAACTCGCGTAGAACCGGGGAGATGGACGGCCACGCGAGGAGGAGCGTGACGACGAGACCGCCCGCCGCGAGCAGCCAGCGTGTCCTCACTCGCTCCAAGTCTTCCCCCCGTCCACCGAGCGGTAAACCATGCCGCTTTCCCCTGCGGCGTACAGCTTCGCTTCATCCCGAGGATCGGCGGTGACCAGCAGCGCGCCTTCCGGGAGATTCAGGTTCGTCCAGCTCCCCCCCTTGTCCTCGGATCTCGCTACCCCAGCGGGACCCGCGATGTACACGTTGCCGCTGACCGGGTGAACGTCCAGGCCGGAACCGGCTGCCTGTGGTGCGCCCCCGTCCCGCTGCCAGGTCGCGCCGTCGTCCGAGACGATCAACCCGTCATTCATGGTGAGGGCATAGAGGCGCGGGGCTTCGCCCGGCCCCGCCGAGAGCGTCATCGCTCCCGCCGTCGCCGGGGACACGAACCGCCAGTCCTGGCCGTTCTCCGTGCGGTACAGGCCCCGCCCGGCAATATTCGCGTACCACACGTCCGGCTGGGCGGGCAGGACGGCAAACCCGTGGATGTCCGTGCCCGGCAGGTTCCCGAAGCCGCTGTCCTGCCAGGTCTGCCCGCCGTCGCGGCTGGTCTTCAGGACGTCGTGCCCGGCCAGGACCAGCGTGCCGGGTGTCCGCATGGACGAGGCGAGCGACATGGCATCTCCAGCACCATCCGTCGGGCCCCACGTTCTCCCCCCGTCCGAACTGACCGAGACGCCCGCATGCTGCCCGTACAGCAGGCGGCCATCCGGGAGAACCCGCAAGGCGTGGAAGTCGCCGCTCAGGCGCTGAGCGGCCTTCCCCTGGTTGTCCTGCGTCTGCCACCACAACGTACCGCCCAGCAAAGCTGCCGCGAGCAGGGCCGCCGGCAACAACACACGGAACCGGCTGGGAGGTGCAGCAGTGACCGTTCGAGCCTTCGTCGTCATGTCACTCCCTGAAGGCCGTGGCCTGCACGGAAACGGACGCTGGGGCGAGTTCAGGCTGCGGGGCAGCTTCCGGCTTCGCCGCGTGACTCCCATGGGGCATGGAGCGCATCATCAGCAGCATCGAGAGCGGGCACGCCGCTGCCAGCAGAAAGGGCAGCGCGGCGGTGAACGTGCCCGGAGACACCGCGAAATAAAGACCTATGGCGAGGGCGGCGAGGCCCGCGAGCACCTTCCAGTTCAGACACATCCCGAGGAGTTTCATGATCTCTACTGTAGGGAGCGTCTGTTCAACTTCGATAAACCCCGGAGACACGTGATTCATTGGGTCTGCGCGGTGGGTGAAGCAAAGCAGCGGACCCTGTTTTATTGAAGCTGAACACACTGCTTTTACGCTGGCGAGGCTAGCAGGGACGCCCTGGCGAGGAGGAAAGGCCATGACAACGCGAGATCAGCGCACCGAGAAGACAGAATTGCCGCTGGAGGGACTGTCCTGCGCGAGCTGCGTGCAGACCGTGGAAAAGCAACTCGCGCGCACGGACGGCGTGAAGCGGGCGGAGGTGAACCTGCCCCTGGAAAAAGCGTACGTGGAGTACGACCCGGCGCAGGTGAACCTGGCGCAGCTCAAGCGGGCGGTGGAAGGCGGCGGGTATGGCGTCCGAACCGGCGAAAGAACGCTGGACGTGGTGGGCGTGGAACCGTTCGTGAACGCCGCAGAGCTGGAGGGGGTGCTGGCGAGGGTGCCGGGCGTGGTGCAGGCGCAGGTGGATCTGGACGCGCGGAAAGTGGACGTGCAGCACCTGAGCGGCGAGCTTGACTTGGCGGATTTCGTGGCGGTAGCCGACGCGGCGGGATTACATCTGGCCGCGCCGGACGTGTCCGCCTCGGGGCTTGACCCGCAAGACGCTGCGCGCGCCCAGGAGTACCGGACGCTGATGCACAAGTTCTGGTTCGCGGTGATCGTCGGCGTGCCCGTCCTCGTCACGATGTTCATGGAACTCAGTCCCGCGTTCGGGGCAGCTTTGATGCCTTACGAGCGCGTCATCGGCCTGGCGGCGGCGGTGCTGACCTTGCCGGTACTCGCGTGGTCCGGCGGGCAGTTCTTCTCCGGCGCGTGGAATAACTTCCGCAACCACAACGCCAACATGGACACGCTGGTTGCGCTGGGCACCGGTGCCGCCTGGCTGTACTCCACGGCGGCGGTCCTCGCCCCGCGCCTCTTCCCAGCAGGAACCGCCGGCATGTTCTTCGACGTCGCCGTGATCGTAATCGCCCTGATCGTCCTGGGGCAGGCGCTGGAAGTGCGCGCCAAGGCCCGGTCGGGGGCCGCGATTCGCAAGCTGCTGGAGTTACAGGCGAAAACCGCGCGGATCGTCCGGGACGGCCAGGAGGTGGAAATTCCGATCGAGCAGGTTGCGGTCGGGGACCTGGTGCGGGTGCGGCCTGGGGAGAAGGTGCCGGTGGACGGCGTGATCGTGGACGGCCAGAGCGCCCTGGACGAGAGCGTCGTGACCGGCGAGAGCGTCCCGGTGGACAAGCGCCCGGAAGACAGCGTGATCGGGGCGAGTCTGAACACGACGGGGGCTTTCACCTTCCGTGCGACGAAGGTCGGGAAGGACACCGCCCTCGCGCAGATCGTGCGTCTGGTGCAGCAGGCGCAGGGCAGCAAGGCACCGATTGCGCGCCTCGCCGACGTCATCAGCTCCTACTTCGTGCCGAGCGTGATGATCATCGCCATCCTCACCTTCATGGCGTGGTTCAACTTCGGCCCCGCCCTGAACTTCGCCGTCGTGACCGCCGTGACGGTGCTGGTAATCGCCTGCCCCTGCGCGCTGGGCCTGGCCACACCGATGGGCCTGATGGTCGGCATCGGCAAGGCCGCCGAATACGGGGTGCTGATCAGAAACGGGGAGGCACTGGAGACGGCGGCGCGGCTGGGGGTGGTCGTGCTCGACAAGACCGGCACCATCACCCAGGGCAAGCCGGAAGTGACGGAGGTGCGGCCCCTTGAACCTTTTGGCGAGGCAGAACTGCTGATGCTTGCGGCTGTCGCGGACAAACGCAGCGAACATCCGCTGGCCGCCGCGATTGTGCGGGGGGCCCAGGCGCGGAGGATCACTCTGGGTGAGCCGGAGGCGTTCGAGGCGGTGCCGGGTCACGGCGTGGAAGCGACCGTGGCCGGGCGACGGGTTCTGGTGGGGAATACGAAGCTGATGCGCCGCGCGGGAGTGGCGGGACAGGACTTTGGTGAACTTGCCGAGCGCCTTGCGGACGAGGGGAAGACGCCGATGTTCGTGGCGGTGGACGGCCAGCCAGCGGGGGTGATCGCGGTGGCGGATACCCTGAAGTCGGATTCGGTGGAGGCCATCCGGGCGTTGCGGGCGCTTGGCCTGTCGGTTGTGATGATGACGGGGGACAACGAACGCACTGCCCGGGCGATTGCCCAGCAGGCGGGCATCACGGACGTTCTGGCAGACGTGCTTCCCCAGGACAAGGCCCGACACGTAGCCGAACTTCAGCAGGAAAACGTACCAAACAAGTCCCGCGGCGGGCGTGGGGCACGGCTGGTCGGTATGGTCGGGGACGGCATCAACGACGCACCTGCCCTCGCTCAGGCGGACGTGGGCTTCGCCATCGGGACCGGGACGGACGTGGCCATCGAGGCGGCGGACGTCACGCTGGTGGGCGGCAGCCTGCGCGGCGTCGTGACGGCGGTGGAGTTGTCCCGCGCCACGCTGCGCAACATCAAGCAGAACCTGTTCTGGGCGTTCGCTTACAACGTCGTCGGCGTTCCCATTGCCGCGGGCGTGCTGTACCCGTTCTCCGAGGTGCTGCTCTCGCCGATCCTCGCTGGGGGAGCGATGGCGTTTTCCAGTGTCAGCGTGGTGACCAACGCCAACCGGTTGCGGTTCTTCCGCCCCAGGGAGGTGCGGGCATGAACACGGCACAGTGGATGGTGACGCTGGTGGGTTTCGGCTTGATCGCCTGGATCGTCTGGTACTTCTGGCTGTACGAGCGGCAAAGTGTGCAGGCGCGCGCAGAGGAGGGTGGCATGCAGGAAATTGATGTGACGGTGAAGGGCGGGTACCAGCCCGCCGTGATTGAGGTGCAGGCCGGGCAGCCGGTGCGGCTGAACTTCACGCGGCGGGAGGCCAGCACCTGCGGGGAGGAAGTGGTTTTCCCCGCCTTCGGGCAGCGGGCGCACCTCCCGGAGAACCAGACCGTGCCGCTGGAGGTGACGCCCGCGCAGCCCGGCGAGTACGAGTTCACCTGCGGGATGAACATGTACCGGGGCAAGCTCATCGCCCGCTGAGGAGGAATCCATGATGTAGACAGGTTGCTCCGCTGGACATCCACCTTGACCTGAAGCCCTCAACACGACCGGAGGAACAGATGACGAACGCACCGCAGATGGGAACAAACGGGATGAACTCGATGATGCAGGACTGCATTCAGGCCTGCTCCGACTGTCACGACGCGTGCTTGCAGACCCTCAACTACTGCCTCCAGCAGGGCGGGCGGCATGCGGAAGCCGCCCACCTCCGCCTGCTGATGGACTGCGCGGCGATCTGCCACACCAGTGAGGACTTCATGCTGCGCGGCTCGGAACTGCACGCGCGGGTGTGCAGCGTGTGCGCGGAGGTGTGTGAGCGCTGTGCCGAGAGCTGCGAGGGGATGGGCGACGACCCGCAGATGCGGACCTGCGCGGATGCCTGTCGCCGCTGCGCGGAGTCCTGTCGGCAGATGGCGTAAGCCTGAGACCAGGCTGAAGGCACGGGGACCCACTGGGCAGGTGGGTCCCCCTTTATTGAAGTTGAACACAGCAGCGATAGCCTGCCTTCAGCGGCGTGAGGGCCGGTTCGCCCTTCAGTGAAGAGAACGCGCAGGGAGTGAGCAGTGATGATGGGAATGATGGGATGTGGCGGCGGCATGCTGCTGAGCCTGCTGCTGTGGGTGGCGGTCATCGCGGCCGTGGTGTACCTGGTGGCGCGGTTGACCCGTGACGGACGCCGCGATGACGGGCCAGACCGGGCCCGGCAAATGGCGCGTGAGCGCTTCGCCCGTGGCGAGATCACCGGTGAGGAACTGGACGACTTAGAGCGCCGACTCCACCCGTGACCCACATCACTGGGCGCTGGGTGCGGTCCGTCCTGGCGCTGTCCGTGACCCTGAGTCTGAGCTGGCTCTCCAGTGCCGCCGCGCACGCCTTCCTGGTCAACACCCTCCCGCGGGCCGGGGCGCGCTTCACCGAGGCCCCGCAGGAACTCGCGTTGCAGTTCAGTGAAGCGGTGAGCCCGCGCTCCGCCCAGGTCAAGGTCCGCGCGTTGCAGGGAGGTCCGCTGGAAGTTCGTGAACTTCACCCCGGAGCCGACGCCCAGAACCTGCTGGCGACCCTGCCGCCGCTGAAGCCAGACGTGTACGTCGTGTCCTGGCAGGTGATGGCCGATGACGGGCATCTGTCCAGCGGGGAGTTTGCCTTTGGCGTGGGTGCTGGGGGGGCTATTCCAGGAGTGCAGGACAACGTGGACGGGGTGCCGCTTCTCTGGGTGACGGGGAGCGCCCTGCTGTTGGTGGGGCTCGCCCTCGCGCTGGGCGGGTGGATCAGCGAGCGGTTCGTGTGGCGCAAGCAGGGCGTCCCGCGCGCGTGGATTGGGGTGGGCGCGGTTCTGGCCGTGCTGGGCAGCGCCGTACATCTCGTGGCCCTGGCTGGGAGCGGCCCACGGGCCACCAGCGTGATCCTGACCAGCCGTCCCGGCGTCGCGGCAGGTCTGGCGCTGCTCGCCTTTCTGGTGAGCGCTTGCCTCACCCGCGGGCGCTTCCGAGGCTGGGCTGGTCTTCCGATGGTGGGCGGGGCACTGGCCGTGACCTGGCAGGGGCACCTGGGCAACGCCGAGACTTTCTGGCTCACGCCGCTCGGTCTGGCGCACCTGCTGCTCGCGGCGGTGTGGGTGGGCGCGCTCGTACATTTCGGGCAGGTGACGTGGGTCAGACGAAATGTCGCGTGGTCTGACGCCCTCAGGCGCGGCGCGTGGCGATACGCGAAGCTCGCCGCCTGGAGCGTCCCACCGCTGCTGCTGCTCGGCTTGCTCCTGGCCTGGTCACAGGTGGACGCGCCGGGAGACCTGTGGACGACCCGGTACGGACAACTGCTGCTGGCCAAAGTCACGCTGGTGCTCGCCGCCCTGGGACTCGCCGTGCTGGCCCGCAGCCGGTTGGTGCCTGCCCGGACAGCTCAGCCCCTGCGCCTGGCACGGCTCGTCCTCGCGGAGGTCGGCACGCTGCTGGTCATCCTGGTCCTGAGCGCGGGACTGGTCAACGCCACCCCACCCCGGGCGCTCACGGCGGCGAACATCCTCAGCGCTGCGCCCCCCATTGGTCCAGCGGTGCGCGCGGCGGATCAGGCGGGTTCGCTCAGCGTGTACGTCCTCGCCGCCGAGGGAGACCTGCGGGTGGAGGTGGTGCAACCCACCGGGAAACCTGGTGACCGGACGCGGCTGTGGGTCAATGGTGAGGCCCCGGGCGGGGCCTTCACGCTGCCTCTGAGGTCGTGTGGCCGGGGGTGCTTCCACGCTCCCTTCGGGTGGAAACCCGGGGAAACAACGGTACGCGTAAAGGCGACAGATCCAGAATGGCCTGGAGGAACTGCCGAAGTGAAGCTGCGCTGGCCGCCAGGCCCGGATCAGACGGCGCAGCTTGCACAGGTGGTGAAGGCCATGAAACACGCTGGAACCTTCGATGTGACGGAGCAGGCACCCAGGAGCCTGGATCCGACGCCCCACACCTTTCCGCTGACGGCGGAGACCCTGGCGGCCACCGATGTCTACGTCGGTGGTGGGGCGGAAGATGTCCGGGAGGTCGGGCGCGATGCCCAGGGCTATACCGTGCTGTCCCTGTTTGTCCCCGGATCAAGCCTGTGGTACGAGTTGCATGTCGATGGGCACCGCCGCATCCGCCGGGAACGGATCGTCGGCCCAGGGTATGGTGTGAACCGCACCATCGAATATCCACAGCTTCTGGAAGACGGTTCACCGTGAGCAGATCCATTCATTCCTTCACCGATCCTCGCTTGCCACTCGCAGCGAGTCTCTCGATGCTGGCGGCGGCCCTGCACGGGGGCGTGACGGGGGCACATTTCACGGAATGGGTGGGATACGGTGTGTTCTTTCTGGTGGCCACGATCACGCAATTCGTCTGGGGCGGCCTCCTGCTCATCCGCTTCCTCGAAACCAAGGCGGCGCAGCGTGATCCTTTTCCCCGCGTGGGAGAGAGCACCTGGGAGAACTCATACCTCTGGGCTGGGATTATCGGGAATCTTCTGATTGCAGCGCTCTATGTCGTGACCCGAACGGCTGGCATTCCTGGATTCGGTCCCGCGTCCGGTGAGATCGAGGCGTGGGATGTGTTCGGGTTGACCACTACGGCTCTGGAAGCACTGCTCGTGGTGCTCTTGCTCGTCGTTCTCAAGGCCCGGTCCCGGCTGCCCTGATCGTCGGAGGACGATGAACTTATAAGCCATACCAACTGGAAAACAAAGCTCAAGTACATTCAGCCACCCGCGCAACGCTAGCCGCGCTTTATACACGCTTTACACAGGCCCGCTAGGGTTCCTGCGGACGCCCTTGATGCGTTCACTTCTGGAGGCAGGATGGATCCCGTATTTCTTCAAATCGGCACCTTCACAATCGCCTGGTACGGCGTGCTGATCACGCTGGGCATCGTGGCGGGTGTGTGGCTCGGCACGCGCATGGCCCGCCAGCGTGGCCTGAACGTCAATCTCTTCAGCGACATGATCCTATGGATGATCATCTGGGGGCTGGTCGGCGCGCGCCTGGTCTTCGTGCTGACCTCCTGGGGACAGTTTTCCGGCACGCCGTTTCCGCGCATTCTGTTTGACGTCATCAACCTGCGGGCCGGGGGCATCTCCATCCACGGCGGGTTGATCGGCGGCATCCTGGTGCTGATCTATTACACCCGGCGCTACAAGCTCAACTTCTACCAGTACGCGGACCTGTGCGTGCCGGGCGTGGCTTTCGGGGTGATCGGCGGGCGGCTAGGCAACATCATGAACGGCACCGATACGGTGGGCCGCGTGACCGGTTGGGCAGTTGGCTACCGCTGGCCCGACAGCGCGCGGGCCTTTCACGACGGCATGTGCCAGCCCAATGCCAACCCGAATATGGATCTGTCGCAGTATTGCCAGCAGATCGGTGGACAACTGGTGATGACGGCCCCGGTCCATTTCACGCAGCTCTATGGTGTGATCATCGGCATCATTTTGAGCGTCGCCTCGTACTTCTGGCTGCGCTCACGCAAGGCAGGTTGGGCGTTCTGGCAGTTCTGGCTGTGGTACAGCATTCTGCGCGCCGGGTGGGAAGAAACCTTCCGCCTGAACCCTCTCCTGCCCAACACTTACCTGAGCCAGGGGCCGGATAAAGCAGGCATCGGCCTGTTTACCGAAACACAACTGATCAGCATTCCGCTGATCATCGTGAGCATCATCATGCTGATCCGTATTCGTCAGCAGCCGGACAATCCTGTTCCAGTGAAGGCAAAGGGCAACTTGCCCGCAGGCGAACAGGCACAGACACCCTGAAGAACTGAAGCAGATGAAAGCCAGCGGCCCTGTAACCGGAGCCGCTGGCTTTCCAGGTGGACTACTTGACGGCGTTGATGCGCTGGCCCACCGTGGGGGTGATGGTCCCCAGTTTCTGAACGTAGTTCAGCAGCACCAGGGCGTCGGGTTCGCGGGTCACGCCCTGTCCGTCGGCCAGCATGGTGTACTCGTCGCCGCCCTCGTTGGTGAAGTCCGGCAGGGCCAGGGTGTAGGTGGCGCTGTCCTTGCCAATGGCCGCGCCGCTGTCGAGCTTGACGCTGACCACCCGGGAGCCGACAGGCTTGCTGACGTCATAGGTGTACGAGAAGCCCGAGATTTGCAGAAAGCGTCCGCTGGAGCCGGGCAACGCCGAGACGCTGTTTTCCAGCACGGCATACAGTTGCGTGCCGGTCACGGTGCGCGTCGTGACGGTGTTGCCGAAGGGCAGCACGCTGTCGATGTCGCCCTTGACCACGTCGTAGGGCGGTCCGGCCTGGTAGCCGGGCGCGGGGCGGCGCAGGGTCTTGTCCTGGGGCGCGTAGCTGGACGGCAGGGAACTGCGGATGGCTCCGCCGTTCACAATCGCCAGTTGGGTGTTATAAGTCGTGCGGTAAGCGTCGGCAATCAGGTCACCCAGCGCGACTTCTCCCAGGCGCTCGATGTTGTTGCCGCGCGGGAAGGTGTCGGTGGCGACCCCGATCTTGGCATCGAGTTGCGCGGCCAGTTGGGTGCGGTAGGGGGCCAGCACCTGCACCACTGCTGGGTCAGGCGTGACCTCGCTGGCAAAGGGAGTGATGAATGTGCTGGCCGCTTTGGTCACACTCTTGGTGGCCGGGTCATAGGTCACGCTGACCCGGGCGTAGCTGGCCCCCTTGCTCAGATTCTCGACGACCAGCGCGCCGCCGATGGTGCCGCTGTATTGAAAGTTGGTGTGGTCTCCCAGGATCACATCGAAGCCCGTCAGGCCCTCCAGAGTGCCGCTCTGCATGTGGACCGAAGCAACTGTGCCGGAGCCAAAGAGAAGTTGAGCGCCGGATGGTCAGGTGAGTTTCAGGCGCAGGCAACTGGCAACCAGCCGGGCCGCGAGCAGCGCCAGCAGCGTGACCACACTGCCCATCAGCACCCACTCACCGAACTTCACATACGGCGTCACTCCAGTCGCCACATCGAACGGAACGCGGTAGGCGGCGCGCTCCCCCCTGGGCGCACGGAACACCGTCCGGCCCCAGGGATCGACCACGGCGCTGACCCCATCATTTCCGGCGCGGAGCAGAAAGCGGCGGGTTTCGATGGCACGCAGGCGGCCCATCTGAAAATGTTGCTCCGCACCGGCCCCCCGGCCAAACCACGCGTCGTTGGAGATCACCATCAGAACAGTTGCGCCGGCCCGCACCGCCTGCCGGGCCAGCGCGGGAAACACGGACTCGTAACAGATGCTGACGCCCGCGCGTAGCGCCCCCAGCGGCAGCACCGTGAGGGCCGTGCCCGGCGTGGTGCTGGTGTAGCCGGACATCCCCAGCCCTCCCAGCACCGCCCGGTAGACGCCGCCCAGCGCGTGTTCGAACGGCAGGGTTGCCCCAAACGGGACCAGCACCCGTTTGTCCTGACGGCCCGTGACCTGCCCGTACACGCCGTAGGCGCTGTTGCGCACCTGTCCGGGTACGTCTCCCGGTGCGCCGACGACCATCGGGACGTTCAGGCGCTGAAGGGCGCTCAGGGCCGCAGGTTCGGAAGGTGCCCGTGGGCTGGCCGTCTCGGGCCACACCACCAGTTGTGCTGGGCCAGCGGCCAGTGCAGCGCGGGTGAGCTTCAGGTACAGATTCCACTCTGCTGCCGAACGCCCCTGGGCTTTCACGCGCGGATCAACGGCCCCCTGGACGAGGACGGCGGTGCGGGTGGGAGCCTGTTCAGGCGGGGGAACCCCAGGCCCCAGGCCAGGCTGCCCAGCCAGACGACGGCCAGGCCAGCGCCGAGTGCTGGCCGCTGCGCCGTTTCCAGGCCAGCGAGAACGCTGGCGGTCAGGGTCACCAGCAAGGGCAACAGCGAGAGGCCTCCCAGGCTGGCCAGTTGGGCCAGTGGCCCGCTGGCCAGTGCGTACCCCGGCGCTCCCCAGGGAAAGGCGAACGGACCGGTGGCCCGCAGCGCTTCAGTCAGGACCCAAGCGAAGGGCAGGACCAGCAGGGTGCGCGGCCCGAAAGCCCAGCGCGTCAGGGCCAGGGGCGCGGCCCAGGTCAGTGCCGCTGCAGGCAACACCAGCACCGTAAGCGCGCCGCCAACGGGTCCCAGCACGTCCGCCATGCTCAGTGTATTACCGACTCGCGGACGCCCACGTCGCGCAGCTCGTCGAGCAGGCCTTCAGCCAGGCCCAACACGAGCGGCTGGGCCTGGCAGACCACACCGCAACCCCCAGCCCAGCAGGAAGTGTCCATTGAGCGGCCTGCCGATGTTGAGCGCCCTGCGACATCCGCGCTTCGCCCGCCTGTATGCCGCCCAGACGGTCAGTCAGATCGGTGACGCCCTGACTTGGATCGGTCTGGCGCTGCTGGCCTACCAGTTGACCGGGGGCAAAGACGCCGCCGTGGTGCTGGGCGTGGCCCTGACCCTGCGCGTGCTGGCCTTCGTGGTCTTCAGTCCTCTGGCGGGGGTCCTGGCTGACCGCATCAACCGCAAATGGGTGCTGGTGGCCTGCGACTTCGGGCGGGTGGTGGTGATCGGGCTGCTGCCCCTGGTCAACGCGGTCTGGCAGGTGTACGTGCTGATGTTCGACGCTCCACTAGCAGCGGAACAGGAATCCGCCCTTGTCACTCGGATTACAATTCAATTTATTCAAAATACGCCTGCACGGTGTCAGGATCGCGCAGGGGACGCAGTCGGCCCTGGGCAATTTCTTTGGGGAGTTTGAATTCGCAGGGGTCAAGGCACGATCCAGCAAATTTTCAATCCTGAACGAAAATAAGACCTGGGGAGGGCTACCGGGGAGTGCCCTCACTGGAAGGGGCCAGCTCACTTCCAGTCAGCCTGGGCGGGGCAACCCATCCCACGATGCCCTGCCCACAAACTTGCGACACTCGGGACATGACCCTTCATCCCGCGCCGCTTTCCATCGGACACCTGGCCGCCGAAACCGGTGAAGGGGTCAAGGCCCTGCGCTACTGGACAGACCTCGGCCTGCTGAAGCATGGGCGCACCGCGAGCGGCTACCGGACGTACAGCACCGAGAGTGTCGAGCGCGTGCAGTTCATCCGGTCCGCCCAGCATGTCGGATTCAGCCTCAGCGAGATCGCCCGCATCCTGCGCGTGCGCGCAGACGGCCACAAGCCGTGCGCGGAGGTGCACGAAGAGTTGCGCGTGCATCTTCAGGCGGTGCGGCGGCAATTGACCCAGCTTCAGGCGCTGGAAGCGGAACTCGCCGGGCGGCTGGCGTATGCCCAGACACACCCTGATCCCGAGTGCGATTCCCCCGGCTGCGTGTACCTGAATCCAGCGGTCCCTTGACTCTCCCCCTGGGGGGAGACTTTAGCTTCGGGCATGGAATCCAACTGCTGCGCCCCCGAAGTCCACGACGCCACGGCCTATCCGGCCAGTGGCATCCGTGGAAAAGCGGTGCCGCTGATCACGCTCAAGGCCCTGCTGACCCCGCCTGCCCTGGCGCGACTCACGCCGGAAGAGACCTTCCGGCTGTGCCCGGACCCGGTTTGCGACGTGGTGTACTTCAGCCCGTCTCAGACCTACGGCACGGGAGATCTCAAGGTGCCGGTCTTCCAGAAGGATCAGGCGGCTGGAGTTCCGGTCTGTTACTGCTTTGCTCACACGCGGGCTGACCTTGAACGGGCCGCAGTGACAGGCACGGGTCAGGCGCTGGAGGCGTCGATCCGCGCGCACGTGCAGGCCGGGCGTTGCGGGTGCGAGGTCAACAACCCGCAGGGCAGTTGCTGCCTGGGCAATGTCGTGACCGTTCTATGGAGTGTTGAGCGCGGGTGCCGCTTCTGGTAGTCGGGCTGTTGTTCCTGGGACGAGCGCTGTAGGCACGCCGCCATTCGTGAAGGTCTCCTACGTTTCAGTTGCGCTGGCAACGCTATGGCCGCCCTTCCTGGTCTGCGGCCCCACCGCTGATTTCGGCGGAGCGGAGCGTGGTTTGAAAGTGCTGGTGTCTCAGCCGTTTGTGGATGATGGCCAGATTTGCGCCGCCGTTCACCAGTTCTGTCGCTCGGTTGTGCCGGGGCTGATCCAAGGCGCAGCGTTTCCCCTCCCTGCCTGAGCGGTGCATCCAGCCAGCCCTCTGGGCGCATACAAGAGGTATGCCCATCTTCTCCGCATCTGCCCTTCCCTCTGGGCTTCATGCCCGGCAAGGGCAGTCGGTGCGGCAGACTGCGGTTATGCCCGCCACCCTGCCGACCGCTCTGGATCATCAGCGGTTGATCGCGCAACTCCAGCAGGGGCAGGACGGTGCCCTCAAAGCCCTCTACGACGCTTTCGCTGGCGTGACCTACCGTGTGTGCCTGCGGATGCTGGCCTCTCCAGAGGACGCCGAGGAAGTCCTCCAGGACGCCTTCCTGCGCCTGGAAGCGCAGGCTGGGCGTTACGATCCGGCGCGCGGGACGGTGCAGACCTTTGTGCTGACCATCGCCCATCACCTGTGCCTGGAGCGCCTGCGCGCCCGGCGCGCCCGGCCCCAGGCCCGGGACGGCGCGCTGGGCGATCCAGCCTTTGATCTGCCAGCATCCGCTCCCAGGCATGACCCCCTGAATCAGGCCCTGATTGAATCCGCCCTGAGCGCCCTGAACGCGTCAGACCGGCAGCTTCTTGAGGACATGTTTTTCGGTGGGTTCACCCACGCCGAACTCACGGTCCGCACCGGGCTGCCCCTGGGCACCGTCAAGAGTCGCCTGCGCCGCGCCCTGCTCAAACTGCGTGAAAGGATGCAGCCATGACCGCCTACGGCCATCCCACGGACCTGCTGCCCGGGTACGTCCTTGGAGATCTGGACGGGTCTGAGGCCGACACGGTCGAAACCCATCTGGCCGCCTGTCCCGCCTGCCGCGCCGAGGTGGCCCGGCTGCGCGACGCGCTGTTCTCGCTGGCTGACGATCTGCCCGGGGCGGCCCTGCCGGACAACGCCTGGGACCGCATTCAGGCCCGCCGTCTTATCGCGACTCCTGGCACCAGCAAGCTCTGGCAGCCAGTCGGCAGATCACCCCACGGCCAGCGTCCACGCTGGCCGTGGCTGGCCGCCGCCGCTGTCATCGTGCTGGCGCTGGGCACCGTCGGGACCCGCCTCATGACCGCGCCGTCCCAGCAGGCCACAGTCCAGCAGTGGGAAGCGCGGGGCGCGTCACGGCTCACGCTCGCGTCACGGGACGGCCAGGCATTTGGCACCCTGCTCGTCCGCGCAGACGGGCAGGCCCTGGTGGTCCTCCTGACTCCCGCGCCGGACGGACAGGTGTACCAGGCGTGGGGCCGCCAGACCGACGCGGTGCAGGCCAGGAAGCCGGTCAGTCTGGGCTTCACCGGCGGAACCGTGATGCAGGTGGCCTGGCGGGGCTACGCGTCCGTGGGCATCAGCGTGGAACCCGCCGGGGGCAGCCCGGCCCCGACCCACCCGCTGGGCCGTGTCACCCTGCCCGGTGGATGACCAAGGGCGGCCCACACGACTCCGTGTGGGCCGCCTCAATGTGGGCGCTCAGCCCTTGGTCATCTTGACCGGCGCGCAGATCGGCACGACGCTGGGGTCGCTGGCGTAATGGACGTTGAGGTAGGCCCCCTGGTCACCGGCAATCTTGGCCATGTCGCCCGTGACCGCCGTGGTGGCGTTGCCGCTGGCATCCGCCGTGAAGCCCGGGAAGCCGAGGGTCACTGGGCCGTTAGAGGCGCACGGATCGGTGTTCGATTCCGGTCCAAAGGCGTGGTAATGCGCGATGTAGGCCTTGTTGGGCGTCAGGCCCGTGAGGGTCAGGGTGGTGCTGACCATCCCGTCCTTGGTGGTGGCCACGGCCTTGCCCATTGCCGTGGGGTCAGCCGCATTGGCCTTATGCTTGAAGGTGTAGGTGCTGCCCCCGGCCCCCATCATCATGCTGCATGAGCCGAGCAGGGCGGTGGCGGTCAGTCCCAGAACAATCTTGTGTACAAACATACGTTCCTCCATGGTGCATTGACTCCGCCTCAGCGGTTGGTCACCGTAATTGCGGCGCTCATGCCTTCGTGGTACGAGCAGTAATAGGTGTAGGTGCCAGGCGTTTTAAACGTGTAGCTGTAGCGGTCCCCTGGACGCAGGTCCGGTGAGCGCAGGTCAGCCACCTGGACCGACAGGACGTTGTGCGTGACCTGCCCAGTATGAACCCAGGTCACCGTGGTGCCCACCTTGACGCTCAGGGTGGCAGGCTGGAAGCGGTTATCGGCGATGTTGACCGTTATCGCCGTTGCTGGGGACGCGGTACTGGCTGGCGTGGCAGCGGTCTTCAGGACAGCGGCACACAGGGGGATGTCGGTCAGATCAGACGCGGTGTGGACGTTAACGTAGGCCCCAAGGGTGCCGCGCACACGTGCAGGATCGGCCCGCAGGCTCACGGTGGCCTGGCCCCGGGCATCGGTCTTGAAGGCCGGAAAGCCCAGGGTAATGGGTCCGTTGGACGCGCAGGGTTCGCCGCCCCCCGCTCCCAGGGCGTGGTAGTGGGCCACATAGGCCGTACCGGGGGTCAGGCCGCGCAGGCTCAGCACCGACAGGGACTGAGCCGCCGAGACCGTGCGGACGCTGAGCTGCCCAGCCGCCTGGGCAACTTTGCCCACCACGGTGAAGGGAAAGACCTGGCTTGTCGGGGTCGGGGTGGCCGGGGTCTGAGCCGCCGCAGGGGTCAGCAGCAGGCCGGGCAGCAACATGGAACGGATGAGGCTCAGCATGACAGGTCCTTTTAGCGCGTGAGGGGGCTGGTGGCGGCAGCGTCGTTGCTGTCGCTCAGGATCGCTGGACCTGCTTCCAGATCGGTGTCGAAAGGTGAGACGGCATACGGCTGACCCTGATTGGCAAAGAGCTTCGCAGTGGTCTGGGGGTCTTTCGGCCAGACCACCAGGTGGTCGAGGTTGACTTTGCTGGCCTTGATGGCCGCACCGTCGGGCTTCCCGTCCTTTGCCGTGCCCCGCAGCGTGAACGCCTCGAACACACTGGTCATCGCGCTCGCCTCAGCCTTGCCCTTGGCGTCGGCCTTGAAATCCAGCACATGCTGCATCATCCCGAAAGGGGCCACCGCCGATTCGGTCAGGAACAGGTTGTACTGAGCGCCGGGCGTGAGGCCATCGGCCTTGAGGGTCAGGTCGTCGGTGCCCTCCAGGGAGCGGACGATGACGTGGGCAGAAAGACCTTTCAGGGCCGCCGGAAGGAACGCGAAGGGCTTGTCTGGCACGCCCAGCTTGATCTTCACCGAGGGCAGGCCCACCCGCACGGTCTTCAGGTTCTGGGTGCCGGGGCCGCTGGGAACCGCATTGGCCACGTACACCAGCGCCTGCGGCATCTGCCCGATAGGAATGGTCTTGATGACCGTGTTGCTGGCCGTGTCGATCACGTCCACCGCGTCCTGGTCTTCCAGGCCCACATACACGCGCGTGTTGTCGCCGCTGGGCCACAGGCCGTGGGGCGTGAAGCCGGTGGGGATGGTGGCCACGATCTGCGGCTGCGGACCACGCTTGATCACCTTGACGACGTCCTCCCCGCCCACCGTAACGTAGATGAAGTCGCCCGCTTTGGTGGTCACGGCGTTCACGTGGTTGGTGACCTTGCCGGTGTCCAGCACATGCAGCACCTTGAAGGTGCGGGCGTCGATGACGCTCACTTTGCCCACGTCCTTGTGGGTCAACCAGACCTCCTTGCCGTCCGGCGTGACCACCAGGTTGGGCGAGAACGGACTGACCACCGGCACGCGGGCGATCACCTTGCGGGTCTGGACGTCGATCACGTCGAGCTGTGCCGTGCGGCTGGAATCCACGAAGGCGCGCTGTCCATCCGGGCTGAACACCACCATGCCGGGACCCCCGGCCACCTTGATGCGGTCAACCTCCTTCATGCTCGCCACGTCGATGACTGAGAGGTAATCCTGGCCGCGCACCGTGACCCAGACCTGTTTGCCGTCCGGCGTGAAGAACCCCTCGTGGGGGCCACGCCCGATGTACACCGTTCCCATGACCGTGTTGTCGCGGGTGCGGATGATGGTCACGCCGTTCGAGGCGTTGCTGATGACGTCCAGATAGCGTCCGTCGGGTGAGAATCCCAGGCCGTGGACATTGACCTGCATGTCGTCGAGCGCCCCCAGCACCCCGGGCCGGGGATGGCCCAGCGGGATCTGGCCTATCACGGCGTTGGTTGCGGGGTTGATGACGGTCACGGTGTTCGAGGTCTGGTCGGCGGTATAGACCCGGTCGCGCGCGGAGAGGGCGGGGCCACTGAGCGCCGGGGGCTGCGGGATCAGGCCCGGGGTGCCTCCCCCCCTGGCCTGCTGAGCCAGAGCAAGTGCGCCGGTCAGGCTGACGGCAAGGACGGTGATGAGGACGGGACGGTGAATCTGGAACATGACAACCTCCGAAGGGACAGCTCAGAAATGGAGTAGAGGCGGAGCAGACTGCTCGGGTGAACGGCTTCATGACCCGTATGCCCCGCGTGCCTTTTGTGGATGCACCACCGTCTTTACCGGATCTTTATGAATACTGCGATCTGCCTGCGCTGGCCTCGAAAGCTGCGCCGCGCTGGAACAGTACGCCGCGTCTGATCGCCCGCCCATCAAAAGCAGGTTTCTCCTTTTCTTGAAGGCGAATTCCAGTGGACCGGGGGCGATCAGATCAACGCTGGCCCGGTCACGACGGTCTCACGCGACGCGCCCAGTAACCAGGACTACGTCTCGCCCCTCGCGGTCAGGCTTCCGGGTCCGGGCAGAACGACTCGACGATCAGCGGCCCGTAATAGTGAATGAAGTGAGCGCCGTGGGCGCGCAGCAGGTGACACATGCGCTGGGCCTGCACTTCATACCGCACGGCGGCCACGATAAGGACGTGCCCCCGCGCCAGTTCCAGCTCGTAGCGCCGCGCATGCTCGTACTCGTCGGTCAGTTTCTGCACGTTGCGGCGCAGGCGGGCCAGCAGGCCGTGCCGCTCACCCGTGAAGTCGAGGCGCTCCTCGCCGGCGTCCCCCACCAGCAACTCCAGATCCTGATCGCGCAGGTGTTCTTGCACCCGCAGGTCACGCAGTGCGGCCTCCGCGTGATCAGGATCGTCCAGCACGCCGATCATGTGGTTGGTGAACGAGGCCAGCATCCGGGGGCGGTGGTGGGCGGCGGCGTCATTCATCTGCAAACCTCCTGAACGGGGACGTCCACGGCGTCCATGTCCTGCTGGGCTACTGGCCCGATGTCGTTTTCTAGCCCGGTGTTGCGTTCTGGCGCTGTGTCACGGGCTGGTGCGGTCCGGCGCAGTGCTGCTCTCCGCTTTGCGGGTTTCCGGCGTGTAGTGGGCGCTCAGGTAGGTCACGATCCTGTCGGCGTTCTCGTCGCTGATAAACGTCGCGCCGTATTTCTCCTTCATCTTGTAGACCTCGGCGTGCCAGACCTCGCTGGGCAGAGGCGGCTGGGACGTGATCAGGGTGGTGGCGTGGCACACACTGCAATTGCTGCGAACCAGTTCCACGTCTTTCCCCTCGACCAGGGCGGGGGTGTCCTGCGGAATGGGGCCGATGGCGTAGCTGGCGTCCGTGGTGTACGCGCCGCTGGCGGCCTGGTCAATCACGCCGCGCATCTGCTCGGCGTACTGGGCCATCGTGTTTTGAGGCTGGGTGGTCTGGGAGCTGGTGGTCTGAGCTGTGGCGGTCTGGGCCGTGGAGGTCTGTGGTCTGGCCGTCTCAGCGCTGCCGGACGCAGTTTCAGGCGACGCGGACACTGCGGCGGATTTGGGATTCGCAGCGGCCTGCGCTGCTGGGGCAGCCTGTGCTGGGGACGGTGCGGGGGCAGGGGCGGAGACGGGGGCCGTAGCCGGAGTTGCGCCAGTGGTGGCCGTGGCTGCTGGCACGCTGTTGTTACGAACGCTCAGCGTGACCACCGGAACCACCACGGCCAGGACGGCCAGAGGCATCAGCAGCCCCATCAATTCAGGATATTTCATGACGCTCCTTTAACCGGCCTGGCCCACGGTGACCGTCTGACGCTCCACCGTGGTCCACAGGTAGCCCGACGGGTTCCAGATGGCCCCGTCCGGCTGGTTTCCGCCGCTGGTGTCGGTGGCGCGCACGGCCAGCGTGTACTGACCGGGTTTCTTGGGCGTCCACGCAAAGGTCCAGGGGCGGAAGGCGTAGCGCCCGTGGTCCTCGCCCAGCTTCGCGGCGCTCCAGGTCTTGCCACCGTCGCTGGAGACCTCCACCTTGTTGACCTTGCCGCGCCCGCTCATCGCCAGCCCCTGCACGGTCATGGGCAGTCCGGCGGGCACCTTGACGGTCTCGTCCGGGGTCACGATGAACGAGCGCACGGGCATACTCCCCACCGGGCGCAGCTTGACCGTCTTGTCCTTGACCGCCTGCGGCGTCGTGTTCCCCCGGGCGTTGTCGGGTTGCAGGTACGCCGTGGTCATCCAGAAGTTGTCGTCCGGCTGGGTCAGCACCCGGATAAAGCTCAGGGTCTTCATCCAGTACGTGGCGAAGTAGCCGGGCACCACCAGCCGCACCGGAAAGCCGTTGACCAGCGGCAGCGGCTGGCCGTTCATGGCGTAGGCGACGATGCACTCGTCCAGCACCGGATCGTCCAGGTTCAGGCTCTTCTGGTAGCTGGCCCCACCGCTGCCGGGCGCACCTGCCCCGGTGTCCAGCCCCTGGAACTGCACCTGTACGCCGCCGGGTTTGAGGCCCGCGCGGTCCAGCAGGTCCCGCAGGCGTACCCCGGTCCAGGTGGCGCAACCCATCGCGCCGTTGCCCCACTGCCCGCCGGGACGGCGCGGCTGGAAGCGGGCGCGGCTGTTGCCGGTGCACTGCATCACCGCGTTCACGCTGACCGCCTCGAAGTCACGCAGCAACTCAGCCAGGCTCAGCGACACCGGCTTGTTCACGTTGCCGCTCAGCTTGAGCCGCCAGGTGCCCAGGTCGACGCTGGCCGGAAAGCCCGACAGATTGGTGCGCACGAAGAACGCAGCGGTGGGCGTGAACGCACTTTGAAAGTAGCTGCGCGGCGTCTCGTACAGCGGTGGACGGTCCACCAGGCGGATCAGCGGCACCTTCTGCGGCAGGGCGATCAGCGGCCCCAGACCGTTCCAGGCGTCGAGGGGGCCGGGACCGCTGAAGGTGGGGGCGGGCGCGCTGAGCAGGCTCTGCTGGGCCAGGGCGCTGCGGCCCAGCGTCAGGGCAGCGCCAGCGGTGCCCAGCAGTCCCAGAGCGCTGCGGCGGGTGAGTGGAGCGGATGAATCGGACATACGTGGACCTCCTGGAACGGGGTGGGGGGAGAGGCTGAGGTGCAGGATTCAGACGCGGGGGAGGCCAGTGGCGGGCGAGACGGGGACGCTTCCCAGTAGTTCCCCACGCCAGACACTGTGCGCTGTGCGGACCGTGACCAGCAACCACAGGACTGCCAGCAGGGGGACGAACACGTACCCCAGATTCATGAAGAATCCCAGGCGGGTCAGGCTGCCCAGGCTGAAGGTGGCGGCGGTGAAGACGCCCAGCGGGAAGGTAAACGCCCACCAGCCCAGGTTGAACGGCAGGCCCTGCCGGATGAAACGCAGCGTGGTCAGCGTGGCCAGCGCCAGCCACCACGTTCCGAAGCCCCACAGCACCAGCCCGCCCAGCAGGGCAGCGCCGGTCAGGACCGGGCCGAGTTCTCCCAGGCCCTGTGCGCTCAGCACGCGGGGGGCGGCCTCGCCCAGTTGCAGCAGGGCCAGCGCGCCGGTGCCTAGCGGCCCCAGCGGCAGGAACATGCTCACGCCCAGCTCGGCCCCCGGCAGCTTATGCTGGGCCAGCCGCAACACGAACACGGTCAGGATCATCAGGGCCAGCGGCACCGACAGCGCAAACAGCACGTAGCCGCCGTAGATCAGCGGCGTGGCGGCGGCCACGCCCAGGTGCGGCGCGATCTGCCCGGCGCTGGCGGCGGCCACTTCCGAGGCCACCACTGGCAGCAGCCATAACGCCGTCATGCGTTCCAGCGCGTGGTCCTGGCGGGTGAACATCAGGTACGGCACCAGCAGGCCCACCGCCGCCGACAGCGCGGCGTCGAAGACCCACAGGTCACGGGCCAGCAGCGCCGCGTCCACGCCCCAGCGCGGCACGCCGAAGACGATCAGGCCGTTGATGATCGTGGCCAGGCCCATCGGGATGGCCCCCAGGAACATGCTCTGGGCCGGGTGCAGCAGGGTGGCGCGGCTGTCTGCCGGGTGCAGCAGGATGCGGGCCAGCGACAGCACGGTCAGCGCGGCGAAGATCAGCATGTTCAAGATCCACAGGCCCTCGCCCAGCGCCGCTGTGCCGGGGAGGGGCAGGTGGGGCAGCATCAGGGACACGATACCGGTGCCCATGCTGGCGGTAAACCAGTTGGGAGTCAGCCCGCGCAGCACGTCGCTGGCAGCAGTTCTGGAAGTGTCTGGTGCGGAAGGGTGGGCAATCATGACGTCAGCGTAGGCCCGCCTCTTTATAAACTCAAATAGCCATTCGCTATAGCAACCCAAATTTGGTGTATATCTGGATCATGCCCCTGAACCCCGATCATCTGCTGACCTTCGTGCGGGTGGCCCGTCACGGCAACCTGAGTGCGGCGGCGGGCGAACTGAACCTGACGCAGCCCGCCGTGTCCAGCCAGATCAAGCTGCTGACGCAGGCGGTGGGCGAGCCGCTGCTGACCCGCCACCGTTACGGCGTCCGGCTGACCCCGGCGGGCCAGGGCCTGCTGCCGCACGCGGTGGCCGTTGAACGCGCTTTGGCCGGGGCCACGCGCTACGCCGCCGATCTGCGCGGCCTGGAAACAGGCACGCTGAACATCGCCGCCAGCAGCACCATCGCCGCAGCCCTGTTGCCGGGGGTGCTGGCGCAGTACCACGCCCGCTTCCCGGGGGTCACCCTGCGCGTGCAGCAGGGCAACACCGGGGAGGTGCTGGCCGCGCTGCTGGACGGGGCCTGTGAGCTGGCACTGATCGAGGGGGTGGCCGGAACGCTGCCTGCCGACCTGATCCGGCGCACTTTCGCCCAGGATACGCTGCGGCTGGTGCTGGCCCCGCAGCATCCGCTGGCCCAGCATTCGGCGCTGAACGCCGCGCACCTGAGTGGGCTGGGGCTGGTCTGGCGGGAGCCGGGATCAGGAACCCGTGAAGTGGCGCGCTCTGCGCTGGAGCGAGCGGGCATTCAGACGCGGGAGGTTCTGACCCTGACGGGCAGCGAGGCGGTCAAGGAGGCGGTGATCAGCGGCCTGGGGGCGGCGTTCATGTCGGAACTGATCGTCCGGCGGGAGGTGGCGGCGGGGGTGCTGGCCAATCCGCCCCTGGAACTGCCCGGCCTGGACCGCCGGCTGGACGTGGTGGGCGCGCCCACTGAACTGCTGTCGAGGGCCGTGCAGGTCTTCGTGACTTTCCTGGAACCCGCCGGATGAGGGAGGGGAGGGGAGTCCCAGATCTCGGCCCCGCCTGTCAGCCAACCTTTTGCGGAGGTCTGAGAGAGGAAGAGCCATCTGAATGATCCGGGACGAGGCGTGCGATAACGCCCGATAACGCAACGAATTGGCTGCTCCCATCCCGACAGCCTCCCCGCCTTGCGAAACTCTGTTGCACAATGATTTACACTGGCAACACGTTTTCGCAACACTGGAGGCTCCATGCAAGTCGGTTACGCCCGCGTCAGTAAACAAAATGAGCAGGACACCGCCGCACAACTTCGTGCATTGAAGACGGCAGGAGCAGAGCGCGTGTTTACCGAACATGCTTCTGGTGGCCGCTGGGACCGTCCTGAGCTGCACAAGATGCTGGATCAGCTCCGCGCTGGAGATGTGGTGGTGGTCTGGAAACTGGATCGCCTCAGCCGCAGCCTCAAGGATGTCTTGCACCTGATGGAGCTGCTGGGAGAGAAAGGCGTGGGGTTCCGAAGTTTGACTGAGGCCATAGATACCACCACGCCCGCAGGCCGAATGATGATGCAGATGGTGGGAGCGTTCGCCGAATTTGAGCGGGCCATGATCCGCGAGCGAACCAATGCTGGGCTGGAACAGGCCCGATTGGAAGGCCGCGTTGGTGGGCGCAAGCGCAAGTTGCTGCCGCACCAGGAGCAGGACATTCGTGAGTCGGTGGGGTCTGGGCAGCGCACTGCGGCCCAGTGCGCCCGTTTGTTCGGCGTCCATCCCAGCACCATTACCCGACTGTTGCAACGCCAGAGCTAAGGCGATGCCCGTCGAGTTTCTGAGCGACGAACAGGCCGCACAGTACGGACGCTACGCGGGCGATCCCACCCCCGAACAACTCAGCAACTTCTTTTTCCTGAGCGAAGCCGAACTGGCCCTGATTGCCGAACGCCGCCGCGATCACAACCAGCTCGGTTTTGCCGTGCAGCTCTGCACCCTGCGCTTTCTCGGTTCATTCCTGCCCAACCCTGTGCAGGTGCCGTCCATCGTGGTGCGCCACCTCGCCGATCAACTCCACCTGCCCAGCCGCGTGATCGCCCGCTACGCCCTGCGCGAGGAAACCCGCTACCAGCACCGCCGGATCATCGTGGCCGCCCTGAGCTACCGCGACTTCGACGGTGGGCAGGCCATGCGGCTGATTCGCTGGCTGTACGCCCAACTGGCGCTGACCGCGCTGCGGCCATCGGTCCTTTTTGATCTCGCCACCGCCCAGTTGATCCAAAGAAAAGTTGTGCTGCCCGGCGTCACCGTTCTGGCCCGGCTGGTGGCCCGCGTGCGCGAACGCTTCCACGCCCAAACCTTCGAGCAACTCGGCCAGAAGCTCAGCCCGGCACAGCGACAGGCGCTGGAAAATCTGCTGATCCTTCCGTCAGACGCGCGGTTCACGCCGCTGGAGGTGCTTCGCACCTCCCCCACCCGCATCTCCTCACCCGCTCTGAAAGCCGCGCTGCATCGCATTGAGCAGATTCGCGATCTTGGAGTCAGCGACATTGATCTGAGCGAGGTTCCCCAGTCACGGCAGGCCCTATTGACCCGCCACGCGCAGAGCGCCTGGGCGCAGACCCTGCTGCGGATGGTCCCGGCACGTCGTCAGGCCACGTTGCTGATCTTTCTGCAAGCCCTGGAGCGCAGCGCCACCGACGACGCCCTGGATCTGTTCGATCAATTTATGACCCACCTCACCCTAACGGGAGAAGTGCGGCGTAAGCAGGAACGGCTACGGACACTCAAGGATCTGGACCAGGCTGCACTGAGACTGCGTGACGCCGTGCGGGTGTTGCTAGACGAAACCATTTCAGATGGAGACTTGCGCGAGCTGGCTTTCCGCGCGGTGAGTGCAGGTGAACTCCGTCAGGCTGTAGCCACCGTCAGCGCACTGGCGAGCGAGGATGCCGACACCAGCCCAGAAGCGCTGAGCAACGCTTATGGCACTGTGCGGCGCTTCCTGCCTGCCTTTCTCCATACCGTCGAGCTGGACGGCACGGCCAGCGCCCGGCCCCTGCTAGACGCCTGGACCTTTTTGAGAAAGCTGGAAACGAGTGGCCGGGATAGACCGCAGTGGAAAGACGCCCCCAGGGGATTCGTGTCGCGGGTCTGGCAGCGGCGGGTTTTCCCGCACGGCGGGAAGACTGATCATCAGGCGTACACCCTGTGTCTGCTGGAGCGGCTTCAACAGGCCCTGCGGCGGCGTGAGGTCTTTGCCCCTGGCAGTGACCGCTACGGCGATCCCCGTGCCGAGTTGTTGCAAGGAGCGTCCTGGGACGCCGTGAGCGACGATGTGTGCCGCGCCCTGAACCGTTCGCTGGATCCCCAACTAGAGCTGGAACGTCTGCGCCTTGAGCTGGATGGTGCCTACCGGGAAGTGGAATTGACCCTGTCCCAGAACACGGCCCTGCAACTGGACGGCCCACCGGGTTTGACCCGGCTGCGCCTGACGCCCCTGGAACCAGCTCCCGATCCGCCCAGCCTCCAGCGGCTTCAACACGCGGTTGCCCAGCGCCTCCCTGCCGTGCCGCTGGCCGCCTTGTTGCTGGAAGTGCATGCCTTCACGGGGCTGGCCGACGCCTTTACGCACGTCACCGATGGCACCTCCACCTTGCCGGAGCTGCCCTTGAGCGTCACGGCGGTTCTCTTGGCTCAGGCATGCAACATCGGTCTGGCGGCGGTGGCCGCGCCAGAGGTTCAGGCGCTCACCCTGTCGCGCCTGTCGTGGGTGCAGCAGAACTACGTCCGGGCCGAGACCATCACGGCGGCCAATGCCCGCCTGGTGGACGTCCAGTTCGCCCTACCGCTGGCGCACACCTGGGGCGGAGGTGAGGTGGCGTCTGCCGATGGGCTGCGCTTCGTGGTGCCGGTGAGGACCCTGCACGCCGGATGGAACCGCAGGTATTTCGGTTCCCAGCGCGGCGTGACGTACTACAACTTCACCAGCGATCAGTTCACGGGCTTTCACGGCATTGTGATTCCGGGGACGCTGCGCGATTCGCTGTTCATTCTGGCGGGCCTGCTGGAACAGCAGACCCGCCTGGACCCCCGCGAGATCATGGCCGACACCCACGGCTCCAGCGACGTGGTATTCGGCCTGTTTGCGCTGCTGGGCTACCGCTTCAGCCCTCGCCTCGCCGATCTGCCCGATCAGCGTTTCTGGAGACTGGACCGCGAGGCCGATTACGGCGCGCTGGATGACCTGAGCCGTCACGTCGTCGATGAGCGGCTGATCGCCGCCCACTGGGAGGACATGCTGCGCCTGGCCGGATCACTCAAGCTGGGCAAGGTCAAGGCCACGGCGGTGATGCGAACCTTACAGCGCGGCGGCAGCCCGTCGGGTCTGGGACGGGCTATCGCTGAGTTTGGCCGCGTCGAGAAGACCCTGTTCCTGCTGAACTACGTCGGGGATGAGGCGTACCGGCGGCGCATCCTGCGGCAGATCAATCGGGGCGAACAGCGGCACGGCGTGGGCCGGGCTGTGTTCCACGGACGCAAGGGCGAACTGCGGCAGAAATACAGGGAAGGGATGGAAGATCAACTGGGCGCGCTGGGGCTGGTGGTCAATGCCATCGTGCTATGGAACACCCGGTATATGGGCGTTGCCCTGGACGACTTGAGACAGGCCGGGAAGATTGAGAACGAGCGGGACATCTCCCGCCTGACGCCGCTTTTGCATGGGCATATCCGCATGCTGGGAACTTACGAATTCAAGCTGCCAGAGGAGATTGCCCAAGGTCAACTGCGTCCCCTGCGTGATCCTGACACCGTGCAGGCGTACCTTGAGCAGATTGAATTGTGATCTGGAACCCAAGGGCGGATTTCTGTTCCTTCGCTAGTCAGACCCCTGTTCCTGGTCAACGCCCTGACCGCCTTCTTCACGCCCACCAACCAGGCCACGGTGCCCCTGGTGGTGGGTCAGGACGAGGCGGGGCCAGCGTTTGCGCTCTCAAGCGCGACCACCGAACTGATCAACATCATCGGCCCAGGTCTGGCAGGCGCGACTGCCGCCCTGCTGGGAACGCGGAACCTGTTCTTCGTGGACGCGGCGAGTTTCCTGCTCTCGGGACTGCTGATCCTGACCCTTCCGGCGCTGCGCGCTGCGCAGGGCGAGGACCAGCGCAGCACATGGGCGGGCATCCGGGACGGCACCGCCCGCCTGTGGCGCGACCCGCCGATCCGCTTTGCCCTGCTGCTGGAACTGGTGGCGGCCATCGCGGGCGCACTGATCCTGGTCAACACGGTCACTCGCATTCAGGGCGATCTTCAGCTCAGTGAGGCCACCTACGGCTGGGTGATGGCGGCTTACGGCCTGGGCGCGACGCTCGCGTCGCTCGTGGTGGGGTTCGTGGGGAAACGCTGGCCGCGCACGCGATTCATTCTGCTGGGAGGGCTGATCACCAGTGTGGCGATCCTGCCGGGCAACATCGCGCCGCTGCCGGTCATTCTGATTCTGTGGCTGCTGGCGGGCGTCGGCCAGAACTGGGTGAACCTTCCCGCCGAAACGCTGCTGGCTGAACGCACCGAGGAGGCCGCGCAGGGCCGGGTGTACGGCGCGCATTTCGCCTGGAGTCACCTGTGGTACGCCCTGACCTACCCCGTGGCGGGATGGCTGGGGACGCGCGTGCCGCAGGCGAATTTTCTGGTCGGGGGTGGCTTGGCCGTGGCGCTGCTGGTGGTTGTGGTGGTCGCTTTGCGGCCCCAGGGCAAGGCAGGAAGCCCCGCTGCGGGCGGACCGGGCGCAGAATCCATCTAACCCGCTCTCAGCGAACCGCGGTTGATCGCCGAGCGACGGAACAAGAAAAAGTCAGGGGCGCTTGCCAGCGCCTGGGCCGACTGACCCCTATACTCCCCGCACCGTATGGCCCCGTCTGCCAACATGGGTCCCGATGCGGGGGCCTGAGGTCAGGACATGATGGGATGCGGCACCCCAGCCCCCCGTCCGCTCTCCGTGACCCGCGACCTGCTGCTGGTCGCCTGGCCGGCCATCACCGAGAACCTGCTCCAGAGCGCCGTCGGCTTTGCCGACAGCTTCTTCGTCTCCCGCCTGGGTCTGGAGGCCGTCGCGGCCGTCGGCGTCTCGAACGCCCTGCTGCAGGTCTTCTTGGCGGTGGTACTGGCGGTCGCCACCGCCTCGGGGACCTTCAGTGCCCGGGCCACCGGGGCCAGGGACGCACGCGCCTTCCAGCAGGCCACCGTGCAGGCCCTGTGGCTGGCCGTCGCCGTGGGCCTCACCTGCGGCCTGCTCGCCCTGATCCTGGCCGGACCGCTGCTCACCGTCATGGGCGCCGCGCCGGAGGTCCGGGCCGCCGGAGAGCTGTACTTCCGCATCGTGGCCGTCCCCTCGGTGGTCATCGCCGTGATGTCTACCGCTGGGGCCGTACTCCGAGGATCGGGGGACACACGCGCCGCCCTCACGGCAGGATTGTGAATGAACGCTGCCCACGTCGTCCTGGACCCGCTGCTGATCTTCGGCCTGGGCTTCACGGGCCTGGGCCTGGTCGGCGCAGGCGTCGCCACGGTCCTCGCCCTGCTGCTGCGGCGCCTCTCCCGGGCCGGGGCGCTCCCGCCCTCCTGGCGGAACGCCCGGCCCGACTGGAGGGTGCTGCGGCGGATGGCCCGCCTGGGCACGCCGAGTGCCCTGGAACGCCTGGCGCTGCGCTTCGGGCAGATCGTGTACTTCGGGCTGATCCTGCGCCTGGGCACCCAGGTCTACGCCGCCCACACCCTCACCGGCAACTTCACGCTGTTCGCCTCGGTCGCCGGGACGGGCCTCGCGGCGGCCACCAGTGCCCGCGTCGGACAGCGCCTGGGTGCTGGAGAAGAGGGGGCAGCCCAGCGCTACGCGCGGACCGGCGTGTGGGTAGCCGCCGGCCTGATGACGGGGCTCGCGCTGCTGGCCTGGACCGCCGCGTTCTGGGGGGCCCACCTCTTCACGGGTCAGGCGCAGGTGGTTACCCTGATGGTGCTGGCCCTGGGGATCGACGTGCTGACCCAGCCTGCGACAGGAGTGGTGACGGCCCTGACTGCCACCCTGCAGGCGGGCGGGGACACCCGCTTCCCGATGTGGACCACTTTGATTGGCATCTGGGGGGTCCGGACGGTGGGGGTCTACCTGCTGGGCGTGCGGTGGGGCCTGGGACTGGCGGGCGTCTGGCTGGCGATCCGGCTGGACAACTACTTGCGGGCGGCGGTGCTGTGGGGGCGCTTCCGGTCCGGGCGGTGGATTCAGGAGGTGTAGGGCGGGTCAGCTTCTTCTGCCCCAGCTGCGAATCTCAGCGGCGGCCCAGGGGCTGAGGTCAGTGCTCACTCAGCCCGACACCACGGCGTCACCCCAGGGAGTGTCGTCCGCAACCGGGGGTCCGGGCTGGCCACACGTTGGATTCTGCACGGCAGGAACAAGGACCTCTGGCCAACAACAGTTGTCAGGCGGGCAATGCGCATATCGACTGCCCTGCTAAGCCATGCCGATGGGGAGACACCGTGGTGGTCCACAGCATAGACCACCTGACCCGCAACCTGAAAAATCTCCGGCAATCTGAACATCCAGCATGCAAAATTTGACGCTGTCTGCCGCCCTGCTGCTGTCCTTAGCTGTCGCGTAGACCAGCGTGAGAACTGAGATCGGGACGTCGCGACACCGTTTTGTGCTGCGCCCCGAGCGGTCTTTCTCCCCCTGGTGTTGGGGACGGCGAACTTCTTCAGAGATAGGGGGAGCAGTCGTGCTGGGCCGTGGAACGGCGGTGCGGCAGTGCACCTATGACTCAACGCGTTGACGCGTCAAGCCGCCGCCCCAGAGCTCCGCCGATGAACCACATCACGCCCATTGACACCAGCAGCAAGCCTGGCAGCCAGAGCCACGATCCTCTGACCGCGAACGCCCCCGTCACGGCGTACAGCACCGCTGCGGGCAGGGAGCCGAGGGCCGCCGCCAGCCCCACCTGCCACCACGGTAAACCGGAAGTCCCCGCCAGAATCGCCACACTTTCCGCCAGCAGCGGCACCGGGCGCGACAGGGTCACGGCCAGCAGGCCCCACCGCGCAATCCAGCGTTGTGCCTCCGCCTGGCTTTTCACCGGGACAAGGCGCGACAGCCAGCGTCCACCGTGTTGCCCCAGCGCCCAGCCAGCCAGCGAGGCCCCAACGCTTCCCACCAGGGACAACAGCGTCCCGATGGTCACGCCGTACAAGGCCCCGTAGGCGACCATCACCGCGCTCGATGGAACGGGCAGCGCCACATCGGCCACCAGCAGCCCCGTCCCGAGCAACGCGGCACTGCTTCCACCGCCCGACAGCCAGCGGGATGGGTCGGACAAGACTGGAACTCCCAGGGCTTCCACCAGCAGGAAGATCCCCCCCAACACCACCATCATGCCCAACAACACCAGTCCGTAACGCCTCACCACATCCTCCAGGAGCTTGAGCCCACAGTGGAGCACTGTAGTGGATCTTGATGGGATCCTGGATCACTCCCCACTGTCTTCAGTCCAGCGTCCACGTCATGGCTGAATCTCACCACCGCCGGTCTAATCCCAGGCCATAGCCGATCATCCCCAGCGCCAGCAGCAGCGCAGGCCAATCGCCCAGCATGTTGAAGACCGTGCGGCCGGTCAGCAGTTTGGGCTGCACGCTCAACGCCTGAATCGAATCTCCGATGGAGACAATCTCCACCGGCTGCCCCAGATCGTTCACGGCCCCAGCGATGCCCCGGTTTACACTGCGGACCAGCCAGCGGCGGTTCTCGATGGCGCGCACCCGGCCCATCATGAAGTGTTGCTGCACGCCCCAGCCATCGTACCAGCCGTCGTTGCTGGGATTGACCAGCAGTTGCGCGCCCTGCCGGGTCAGGCTGCGGGCCACCCAGGGGAACACGCTGTCATAGCAGATGTACGCGCCGTACTGCACGCCGTTCAGGGTGAGGGGAGCGGTGGAGCGGGCCGGCTCGACTGCGGGCAGCCTGAAGCCAATGGCATTCTCGATCAGACGGTAAACCGGACGCAAAAAGCTGTCGTAAAGTACGAAGTACTCGCCGAACGGCACCAGCTTGGCCTTGCGGTTCCTTGCAGTGATCTGACCACTGGCATCAATGGCCACCACCGTGTTCTGCTGTTTCTCGGTCAGGGTGGGTGCTACCCCCAGTCCACTGATCCCCGGCCCTGGAAACTGAGGCAGCGCGGTTTCGGAGGCTGGCGCGGTCAGGGCGGTTTCACTCCACACCAGCACATCATGTGGCCCACGAATCGCCGAGGCATCTCGCTGGACCTGGAGCTGTTGCTCGGGCGTCAGGTCCCCAGTCGCCCGGCTGAACGAATCGAAATCGGTCCGCAGCACCAGCATCGGCTGAACAAGCCCTTCGCCTGCCGTGCGGGTCAGGCCGTAGGCCAGGGCAGCGGTCCAGCATGCGGCAGCCAGGATGACCGGACCGCCTCTCCCCCAGCCCCCCAGCAACACTCCAGCCAGTGCCGCTGCCGTGCCCGTCACCAGCACGCTGCCCAGCAGCACGCCTCCCAGATCTGCGATCTGAATGGCCGGACTGGGCAGCAGATCGTAGCCCAGCGTCGGCCAGGGAAAGGCCAGCGGTCCCAGGAAGCGCGTCCATTCCAGCACCACCCAGCCGCCAGCCAATGCCCACACGCGGGCCACGGGAGACGTGACCATCCGGGCCAGCGGGTAGGCCATCACCGCCAGGAACAGGCCTTCGAGCACGAACAGGGCAAAGGCCAGCACGCCTGCCGGGGGAAAACTGAAGATCTTGCCTAGAAAGGCAGTCAGCCACCACAGGTGTACCGCGAAGTAGCCCACGCCGGACCAGAACAGACGGCCCGGCACGCCCTCCACTGTCCGGGCCGTGGCAGCATAGGCCAGCACCCCTGCCAGGGGAAGAACACTCAGAACACTCCAGGACAGCGGCAGGCCACATAAACCGAGCGACACACCCAGCAGCAGGGCCAGCAGGGGTGGAGGAACAGACGGCACGCCGGCCATGATAGGGATAAGCGGATGAGGAGGTCAGGCATGCGGGTAGGACTTTCGTGTGCCCAGGCGGCGGCGGTGCCCTCCGAGGAAGGTTCCTTGGGACCGGCCTCCATCAGCGACATTCACTGAATATCCGGTGGCGTGCGTTTTCTCGAAGCATTTGACGCTGCTAGCCTACGAGAGACGCTCGCTAGACGTGGCAAAGCGAATTGGCTTCAACTGGAATGAACCCCGGTCAGCAGGGACACCGACCACACTGCGAAGGGGCCCGGAGGCCAGGACCGCACCACCAGCGGAACACGGTGGCGAGAGGGCTTGGGGTCAGTCACAGCGCACCAGCCGACTGAAGTTGTCACAACCGCCTGACCTCTTGAATGGCCGGGAGTGCCTCTGCTCTGGCATGGGACGGCTGACCCTGAGGCAAAACCTCATCCTCCCCTACACTACATATATGAATCTCTGTTCAAGCATGCCTCAGATTGAGCAAGAATGCTTGCAAAGGCGACAGGCTGATCTGCCGGGGACGCTCGAACGTTCATGCCTGCCTTGTGAAGGGCATCACCGGGGAGCGCGAGCCTGCCGCCTGAAGTAAAGGCAACGATACCAATCAGGCCAGCAGTGAGGATCGCGGCACAGAAATATGCGGGAGGCAACGATGATGAATAACGTGGCGGTTAGACTCCTGAGAACCAGCGTGAAGAGGGCGGCTTTTCAGATGATTAGCACGTGATGCCTGCTATCCCCTCCCTAAGCGCGGCGGCGCCGCAGCCCCAGGCCAACCGTCGGGGCGTCCCTTTCCTCATTGTGGAGAGGGGAAGAAATGCCCCACCTGAGAGTTGACTATGACTAATTCATCCTTCTCCAAATCCACCCCTGCGCCTGCGTGGCGGCGCGCCGTTCCCCCGCTGATCGCGGCGGCGCTGGTGGGGGTGCTGGGCTACACGCTGCTCAGCCCGGCCAAGAATGCCACCACCGGCAGTCCGCTGATCGGCAAGGCCGCGCCCGCCTTCACCCTTCAGAGTCTGGACGGCGTGCCGATCAGCCTGGCGAGTCTCAAGGGCCGCCCCGTCATCCTGAACTTCTGGGCGTCGTGGTGCGGCCCCTGCCGTGAGGAAGCCCCCCTCTTCCGTGAACTGGGCGCGGCGCAGTCGGCGGACGGTGCAGCGATCCTGGGCATCCTGTTTCAGGAAACCAAGGAGCAGAATGCCCGCGATTTCATTCAGGAATTTGCACTGGCCTACCCCACTCTGAGAGATCCCGGCATCAATACGGGCGTCGATTACGGCGTATCCGGCATTCCTGAAACCGTTTTTATCGACAGGGACGGCATCGTCCAGTACATGGACCGGGGCGGCCTGACCCGCGAACGCCTGAATGTGGGCCTGAGGAAGATCGGCGTGAAGGGGATATGACACGGCGAATGGGAACAGATCCCATGACCCCTCTCTCCTGGCGGGAGAGGGAACCTCGAAGGCAGCGGGGTGCGGAGGTAGTTCAGGGGCGCACCCGTCCTGTATGCATCTCCCGCTTCCTCTCCACCGCCTTCTGTCTTCTGATTTCGCTCGCCCACGCCGCTGCCCCCAGCACGGCCCCCCAGACCCTGCCGCCCGCCCAGGAGCAGCGCGCCGTCGCCATCCAGAAAAACCTGCGCTGCCCCCTGTGCGACACCGGGGAATCCGTCGCCGAATCACGCAGCGACATCAGCATCAAGATGCGCGAATCGGTGCGCGAGCAGATTGCCGACGGGCGCAGCGACTCGGAGATCTACACCTTCTTCTCGCAGCGTTACGGCAACTTCGTGCTGCTCGATCCACCCAAGACCGGGCGCAACCTGCTGCTGTGGGGCGGGCCGCTGCTGGCGCTGGCGGGCGGCGGCGCGGCGCTGTGGGCCTTCCTGCGCCGCCGGGGCACAGAGAATGCTGCGGCAGAAACCGCGCACGACAATGAACCGTACGACGCGTATCTGGATCAGGTGCGCCGGGACACGGGCGGTGGTGGGGCGTGATGCTCAGTGTGCTCCTGTTGCTCATGATCGGCGGGGCGGCGCTGTGGCTGGTCCTTGAACCCCTGCGCCGCGCCGCGTATGGCGAGCATTCAACGAGGACGGCGACATCTTGAATCTTCCCGTGCAAGCCCACTGCAACACCGAGTTGGCGGAGACTTTCTTCGTGCGTCTGCTTGGGGACGATGTTCCTGAGGTGACTCCCACGGACACGCGCTGGAGCTCTGGGGCGGCGATGCGTGAACTGAACGTGCTCAGCCCGGATTCAAACGACGACAGCGAACTCGGGAATTTCGATGCCTGCACGCCTGCGTCTCGAACCTTCACCGCCAGACCCACTCCACTATCGCCGCCTTCAGACAAGGCCAGCAGTCCGGAGCGCTGCTCCGCTGGCAGGCAGCCCTACACCAGGTAGGCTGGGATTCAAGGCGCTGAATGGGCCTTTGCGGCTCCGATCAGGTAAAAGCTGCCAGAACCCTTAGCACCCTGGCCTCATCACCGCTCCGGCGATGGATCGCAGCCTGCCGTCCAGGCACGGCATGGATCACGAGAACATGTCCAGCATGAGCATTCCCTCATCCCCCACGATTCCCTGACCGGCGCCTGGGGCACCCAGGGTCACTGACCTCCGTCCTCTCACCCCTGGAGATCACTTCCCGATCATGCGACATAAATTATTCCATGCCAGCGATTATCAGCTTGTTCGCCGCGCGAGCCTCGTCGCGCTTCTCGGTCTGCTGTCATTCACGTATCTGACGGTGGCGTTCGCCAAACTCAGCACGTCATCCCAGCACTTATCGGCACGTCCCACAGTGATGCCTCGGGGGAAAATCCTGAGCGCCGATGGGCGGATCCTCGCAGCTGGATCTCTACAACAGCGTAGGTATCCTGATGGCCCACTCGCTGCGCAGGTGGTGGGGTTCGTCGGGACTTCCGGGGGCCTGGAAGGCCTGGAGCGCAGCTACAACGACCGTCTGCAGCGCGGCGAGGCGTTGACGCTCACCTTGGATACGCGGATACAGGGGGCGGTGGAGGAGATTCTGCTGGAGGCGTTGACGCGCACCGACGCCGAGTTCGCTTCAACCGTCGTGATGGAAACCCGGACGGGAAAGCTCAAGGCCCTGGCGTCCATGCCGGGCTTCGACCTCAACTCTTGGAAGCAGGTGCCGCCCGACCGCTGGCGCAATCGCGCGGCGCTGGACGAGTACGAGCCCGGCAGTGTCATCAAGGCACTCACGGTGGCGGCGCTGCTCAATGAGGGCCGCACTTCCCCGGACACGACGTATGACACGCCAATGTGGCGCCGGGTCGCGGGGGCGACCATCAACGATATCGTGGCCCACCCAGACCGCTTGAGTACGCGGCAGATTCTGCGCTATTCCAGCAATGTCGGCATGACGCAACTGGTGGAGACCGTGCCGCCTGAGATCCTCTTCCGCTACTTCAGGGCGTACGGCTTCGGGCAGCCGGTGAAGCTGGGATTGCCCGCCGGGGACGGCCTTGTGCGGGATCCTGCGGGCTGGGACCCACTGTCGCAGGCGACCATGTCATTCGGTCAGGGGATGACAGTCACGACCTTGCAGCTCGTGGCGGCCTTCAACGTGATGGCGAATGGTGGGCGGTATGTGGCACCGCGTCTGGTCCTGGGCGGGCCCGCCAAAACCCGCACCGTGCTGGGCGAGAGCACCGCCACGAGCATGCGGGAGATGCTGCACGGCGTGATTGATGAGGGCATCAAGACGAAAGCCGTACTGCCTGGATACCATGCGGGTGGGAAAACCGGGACGGCACAGGTGGTGGTGGATGGGCGGTATAGTGGGAAGGTGTTTTCCAGCACCTTTGCTGGTTTCATTCCGGCAGATCAGCCGCTGTTCACGGTCGCGGTGATGGTGCGGGGGGCCAAGCGCGAATATCAAGGTTCACAACTGGCCGCGCCGATCTTCCGGGACGTTACGTCAGCTCTGCTGTCCTTGTACGCCATGCGCCCTAAAATCGAGCGTTCTCCTTCTCCTTGAGAGAGGCAGGAACGCTCTTGCCCAGTACAAGAACAGAAGAAATGCAGGGTGTACGG
Organism: Deinococcus humi; assembly: GCF_014201875.1. Classification (NCBI taxonomy): domain Bacteria; kingdom Thermotogati; phylum Deinococcota; class Deinococci; order Deinococcales; family Deinococcaceae; genus Deinococcus; species Deinococcus humi. Next base: position 117,848 of record NZ_JACHFL010000010.1, read on the forward strand.
TAAGGCGAGTGGTTTGATTCAAAGGAATGGAGTCCCAAAGTGGTGAGGCAGGTCTGGAGTTCGTGACGGCGCAGTTCGGCCAGTTCCGCACGGCTTTCATACAGGCCGAGGGGCTTGCCCGCGTCCCCCAGGGTCAGGGTCACCAGGCCGCACGGCTCGTCCCGGGCCAGGAACTGCAGAAACGTGCCGCCGGAACCGAAGGTCTCATCGTCTGGGTAAGGCACGATCACGAGGACCTTGCGTTGCGTCATTACAGGAACATAGGTTAGGGGCACACAGCCTGATGAGCGTGCGTGGCGGCAGGCGAGCGCCAGGGGACAGAAGAGTCAGACCACCTCCGCTGCATTTCCTCTCGTGTCCGCGCTCCCGAACCGGCAATCCGTTTCCCCGCCCTTCCCAGTTCCAGGAGTCCTCAGGCCGATCCCCGTTCACGTCGGTCCCAGCCGTATTTGGGTTCCGTCACCCACAGCGATAATCTCCACCTCCCGGTTGATACGCCGGGCGGCCTGCGCTTGACTGCCCCCGATGACACCTCCGAACCAAGCGCACGTTGAGCCCATCGCTGGGGCCCCCCGGGGCGTTGACGATGAACAGGCAGAGGTGGGCAAAATAAAGCGCCCACCCCAATAGGTGAGCGCTTGAGCAACTACAGGGATTCAGTTCTGGTGTTCCGGGTGAGGGTCTTCACTGAGCCACTGCTGATGCACCTGTTCGTGGCTGAGGTTCAAGTGGACATGTTCATCCACATGATCCACCGCGCTCAACGGCAGCCAGTGGTGCTGACCGCTGTCGTCCCGGGTCAGCTTGATATATTCGCCGTCCACCCGGTCGACCACGCCATGATCCTGTCCGTCGGCACACTTGACTGGCATATGCTCCCTGATCTGATTCGCTTGTGTCATGCCTCACCGTACTGTCCTCGCCGCGGCAGTCCATGAAAACAATGGGCAAAAAGCTTTAGACAGAACTAACATATGAACAGACATTCAGGTATACTGCCGTATGACAACTTCTTCCAACGCCCCTACCACCGGTGACGCCGCGCCGCTGACCTATTTTGTGGACGGCATGGACTGCGCCAGTTGCGTGCAGAAGGTGGAACAGATGGTGGGGCGCCTGCCCGGCACAGCAGAGGTCAAAACCAGTTTCTCCAAGCAGACGCTGAGGCTGGAACTGGACGAGACCCAGACCCCGCGCACCGTCCTGGAGAAAAACCTGAAGGCGCTGGGGTACACACCGTCGTTACTGGAAACGGCGCAATCGGCGCAGAGCAGGGCCGCCTCTGACCATCACGATCACAGCGAGCATGCTGGCCACGATCACACGGACCATGGGGGCCATGACCACGCCGGACACGTCCACGAAGTGTTGCCTGCCGGAACGCCGTGGTACAGAGGCAAGCAGGGCAAGCTGGTGATCACCTCAGGTGTGTTGCTGGCCCTCGCCTGGGGCTTCGGCTTCATCGAGCCGGGGCTCTCGGTGTACGGCTACATTGCCGCGACGGTGCTGGGCGTCTGGCCGCTGGCGAAACAGGCGTATGCGAGCGCGCGGCTGGGCGATCCGTTCTCGATCAACATGCTCGTTTCACTGGCGGCCGTCGGCGCGGTGCTGATCGGGCAGGCGGCGGAGGGCGCGGTGGTGGTCTTCTTCTTCGCCATTGGGGAACTGCTGGAGGGCGTGGCGGCGGGCCGGGCGCGGGCCGGGATTCAGGCGCTGTCGGCGCTGGCCCCCAAGACAGCGCTGCTGATGGAAAATGGTGTCGCGCGCGAGGTGCCCGCCGACACGCTGCAGGTGGGGCAGACCGTACAGGTGCGCCCCGGCGGGCGGGTTCCAGCCGACGGCACGATTCTGAGCGGCACGTCCAGCCTGGACGACAGCCCGGTCACCGGCGAGAGCATGCCGGTCAGCAAAACGGTGGGCGATCCCGTGTTTGCGGGAAGCATCAACACCGACGGCGTGCTGAGCATTCAGGTGGACCGGGAGGCCAGCGACAACACCATCGCCCGCATCATTCATCTGGTGGAGGAGGCCGAGGGCAGCAAGGCGGCCACCGCCCGCTTCATAGACCGGTTCAGCCGCTACTACACCCCAGGAGTGGTGCTGGTGTCGGCGCTGGTGGCCCTCGTTCCGCCGCTTGTCTTCGGTGCCGAGTGGTCTCCGTGGCTGTACAAGGGCATCACATTGCTGCTGATCGGCTGTCCCTGCGCGCTGGTCCTGAGCGTGCCTGCGGCGATCACCAGCGGCATCAGCGCGGGGACGCGGCGCGGACTGCTGATCAAGGGCGGTGCGGCGCTGGAAGCGATCGGCACCGTCAAGACGGTGGCCTTCGACAAGACCGGCACGCTGACGGCGGGCAAGCCACGGGTGACGGATGTGCTGGGGGTGGGGGCGTCTGAAAACGAGGTGCTCAGGCTGGCCGCTGCTGTGGAAGCGGGCAGCTCGCACCCGCTAGCCCAGGCCATCACGAAAGAGGCAGCGAAGGCGAAGGTGACCGTTCCCGCATCCCAGGACGCCAAGGCCATCGCTGGGAAGGGCGTCAGCGCCAGCGTGGAGGGCCGCGAACTCTTCATCAGTTCGCCCCAGCACGCGGCCAGCACGTTGAATGTCGCTGCTGATCTCCAGAATAAGTTGACCGCGCTGGAAGAGGCAGGCAAGACGGCGGTGGTGCTGCACAGCGAAGGCGAGGTGCTGGGCGTCCTGGCGATCCGGGACGAGCCGCGCGCGGACGCCCGGGAGGCCATCGCCCGCCTGAGAGGGATGGGCGTCAACACCGTGATGTTGACGGGCGATAACGCCCGCACAGGCCGGGCCATCGCCTCCGGGCTGGGGCTGGAGGTCCAGTCGGAACTGCTGCCCGAGGACAAATTGCGCCTGATCTCGGAGATGAAGAGACAGGGCGGTGTGGCGATGGTGGGCGACGGCATCAACGACGCTCCCGCGCTGGCGCAGGCCGACGTGGGCATTGCGATGGGCGGCGGCACCGACGTGGCACTGGAAACAGCGGACGCAGCCCTGCTGCGCGAACGGGTGGGCGACGTGGCTGACTTGGTCCAGCTGTCGCGCGACACCATGACCAACATCAAGTGGAACATCGCCTTCGCGCTGGGCCTCAAGGCCATCTTTCTGGTCACGACGCTGCTGGGCTACACCAACCTATGGATGGCGATTCTGGCCGACACTGGGGCCACCGCGATTGTCACGGCCAACGCGCTGAGGCTGCTGGGGTGGAAGGGCGGAAGCGCCCAGAGAGCTTCTGGACCATCCGGCCTGCCCGCCTCAAGAGGCGTTTGAGCCATGCCCGACATCACGGTGTACACCGTCCCCAACTGCGCCGATTGCGAGGCGGTCAAGCGCTTGCTCAAGGGCCAGGGGGCCGCCTTCACCGAGAAGAACGTGCGGGAAGATCCAGCAGCGCTGGCAGAAATGCAGGCAACGGCGAACGTGCGGATCGCTCCGGTGACCGTGATTGACGGTCAGGTCTTTTACGGCTTCTTCGACGATCAGCGGCCCGGCATTCTGGCAGCGCTGGAAGGCGCGCAGTGAGCCTCAGCGCCGCGAGCGCCCCGCTGAGTCAGATTCTGCTGCTGACCTTGATTCCAGTGGCGGCCACCATTCTGGGCGGCGTCATCGCCAGCTTCCGTCCACCCGGCGCACGCCTGCGCAGTTTCGTGCAGCACTTCGCGGCGGGCGTGGTCTTCGCCGCCGTGGCTGGTGAACTGCTGCCCCAGATCACGGCGGGTCATCAGCCGCTGGGCGTGGTCATCGGCTTTGCGCTGGGTGTGGGGGCCATGCTCACCGTGCGCGTGCTCGCCGAACGGCTCGCGCCAGAAGCAGAAGAGGGACCGGCGGGTGAGGCCGCATCCCGCAGCGCCACCGGGTTGCTGACGGTGGTGGGCATTGACATTCTGATCGACGGCCTGTTGATCGGCGTGGGCTTTGCGGCGGGCGAGCGGGTGGGAACACTGCTGGTGGTGGCCCTGACGCTGGAACTGCTGTTTCTGGGATTGTCGGTGGCGGCCACGCTGGGCGCACGCGGGGCCACGAAAAGCCGCACCATCCTGACCATCACCGGTCTGAGCCTGCTGGTGATCGTGGGGGGCTTGATCGGCGGCACGTTGCTTCAGGGGCTCTCCGGGCTGGCGCTGGAAATCGTGCTGTCCTTCGGCGCAGCGGCGCTGCTGTTCCTGGTGACCGAGGAGCTGCTCACCGAGGCCCACGAGGTCAAGGAAACGCCTTTGATCACCAGTGCCTTCTTCCTGGGCTTCATCGCGCTGTATCTGGTGGAACTGGCGTCATGAGGTGGAGACCTGTGTTCCTGATCGCGGCCCTGCTGGTGATTGAAGGGCTCCTCAAAGCCTGGGCTGCGGCAAACTTAACGCCAGGTGTGGACCGCGTCCTGTTGCCGGGTCTGCTGCACCTGGGCTTCACGCTGAACCCCGGCATGGCCTGGGGCCTGCTGGGCGGCCTCACGGCCCCCCTTGCAATTCTGCGCCTGATCGTGGGCTTGGTGATCGTGGCCGCGCTCATGTCCGGGCGCCTCCCCCGCACCCGCCGCTGGGCCCTGGCGCTGATCGCAGCGGGCGCGCTTGGCAATGCGGTAGACGGCCTGGCGCGGGGTGCGGTAGTCGATTACCTCACCTCGCCGCTGCTGAGCGCGGCAGCGGTCCCGCTGAGTGGGCGTCCCTTTCCGATCTTCAACCTGTCGGACGTGCTGGTGTGTACGGGCACCTTCTGGCTGCTGCTGCACACCTGGCAAGCGGAGCGACGCCCTAGAGCTTCCTCCGCTGACCAGCGTGCTTCCGCCCAAACCAAGGAGAATGCATGAAACGCCTGATCCTGCCTGCCTTGCTCGCCGCCTGCAACCAGGAGGACGGCGACATCGAGGGCGTCAAGCGTGTCCAGAACGAAGGGGACACCCACCAGGAGGGGCGCATCACCGACGCTCAGACGCCCTCGGCAGGTGGACCTCATCACCCCGGCTGGCAGAACTGCGGCGTGTACGACCGGCCGCTCTACGACGAATACGCCGTGCACAGCCTGGAATACGGGGCAGGGTGGCTCACCTCTCGGCTGGACCTGCCCACGGGCCAGCTTGAGGCGCTGAAGAAGCTGGTGGAAGGGCGCCCCTACACGGTGCTCTCCTCCCATGAGACGCAGCTGGCCCCACTGGTCCTGAGTGCCTGGAACAAGCCACTGGAGGTGCAGGCCGTCTCGGACCCGCGCGTCAAGTCGTTTCTCCAGAAAGACGGGCCGGGCGGGGAAGCCCCGGAGATTGGTGCCTTATGCAGCGGCACGGTCTGAGCTGGTGGGCGGGCGGCGTGCTGGCTGCCGCGGTCATGGGCTTGGGCACGGCGGCCATGTGGCTCCGCCCGCCCGCCGAGGGAAGCGCCGAAGTCACTTTCGCCAGGGAGATGAGCGCGCACCACGCCCAGGCGGTGGACCTGAGTGTCACGGTGCTCACGCGGGCAGCGGATCCGGCAGTGAAACTGCTTGCGCAGGACATCCTCCTCACGCAGCGGGCGCAGATCGGGCAGCTGAGGGGCTGGCTGCTGGCCTGGAACCGCCCGCTGGCCGGCAGAGCATCCCCGATGGCGGGCATGGACCGAGCCAGCACGGGCCTGGCCGACGCCAGGGACGAACGGGACTTACAGCGCTTCCCTGTCTATATCGCGGAGACCCGGTACCTGGTGCTGATGCGGCGGCACCATCAGGGAGACGTGGAAATGGCCAGATCGGCCCTGAAGACCGTGAGACAGCCGGACGTCCGGGCCTTTGCCGAACGGGTGGTGGCACAGACCACAGAGCTTCAGGCCATCGACGCCCTGTTGAACAAGCGCATGACGGACGGGCAGCCCCGCCCGGAAATGGAAGGGCCGCAGCATGAGTGAACACGGCCACAGCCACGGCGCGAACGCGAGCGCCCGGCAGCTCAGCCTCGCCCTGGCCCTGACCGGGACCTTTCTGGTGGTGGAAGTGATTTACGGCTTCGTGTCGGGCAGTCTCGCGCTGCTCTCCGACGCAGGGCACATGCTGACCGATGTGATGGCATTGGTCCTGTCCCTGTTCGCCATCCGCATCGGGCAGCGGGCCCCCGACCGGAAACGCACCTACGGCTACCGCCGCACCGAGATCCTGGCCGCCACCCTGAACGCCGGGGCCCTTTTCGCGATCGGGATGTACATCCTCTTCGAGGCCTACCGCCGCCTGCGGGAGCCCGTTGAGGTGCAGAGCACCACCATGCTGATCGTGGCCGTTCTGGGCTTGATCGTGAACCTGATCAGCGCCCGCCTGCTCGTCTCAGGCAGTGGGCACAGCCTGAACGTCAAGTCCGCGTACTTGGAGGTCCTGGCGGACCTGCTCGGCTCGGTGGCGGTCATCGTGGGCGCGCTGGTGATTCGCTTCACCGGCCTCGCCTGGGTGGATCCCGTTCTGGGTGCCCTGATCGGGCTGTGGGTCTTGCCCCGCACCTGGGTTCTGCTGCGCTCCAGCGTCAACGTGCTGCTGGAAGGGGTGCCGGAAGGTGTGGACCTCGGTGGGCTCCGGGCGGAGTTGGCGGCCCTGCCCGGTGTGCAGGAGGTGCATGACCTGCACGTCTGGAGCGTGACCAGCGGGCTGCACAGCCTCACCGCGCATCTGGTGGTGGCTGCCGGCCAGCCACAGGCGGACCTGCTGCCTCAAGTGCATGCCATCGCTGAACGCCACGGAATTGAGCACAGCACGGTGCAATTCGAACCCCCGGATGCCCACACCGGACATGAGCGCCACCTTCACCCGTGAACCAGAGTGGGCATCCGGCAATCATGCTTTTTCTCCACTCGCCCCGTGTGCCTCGCCGGGCCGCATCCTGCATGATCTCGCCGTTCTTCCAGAGCCTGACCACATTTCATCACCATGAGTGGTGGGCCCTCACCCGCATGACCGCTGGAGGTCGCCCTTGGACCGCACCATCCGCCTGGCACAGTACAGCCTGCTGCTCGGTCTTCTGATTCTGGCGCTGAAGGCGGGCGCATACCTGCTCACCGGCAGCGTGGCCCTGTATTCCGACGCCCTGGAGAGCATCATCAACGTGGTGGCCGCCGGCGCGGCCCTCTTCGCCCTCTCCATCGCCCGCAAACCCGCCGACGCCGGGCACCCCTACGGGCACGCCAAGGCCGAGTACTTCTCGGCCGTTCTGGAAGGGGTGCTGATCGTTTTGGCCGCCATCAGCATCATTTACAGCGCCTACCAGGCCCTGCAGGCGCCGAAGCCGCTGGAAGCGCTGGGCCTGGGCCTGCTCGTCTCTCTGGGCGCGACGCTGCTGAACGCCGGGTACGGCACGTATCTGATCCGCGCCGGGCGGCACCTGCGGTCCCCCGCCCTGGTCGCCGACGGCCAGCACCTGATGACGGACGTCGTGACCAGCGGGGGCGTGCTCGCTGCCCTGGGCCTGGTGGCACTGACCGGCTGGACCATCCTGGACCCGGTCATGGCGATTCTGGTGGCGCTCAACATCCTGTGGGTGGGCGGGCGGCTGGTGGGCTCCTCCATGCGCAGCCTGCTGGACGAGGCGGCCCCACCCGAGACGCAGGCCCTGATCCGCCGCCTGGTGGCCGAGCATGCCGAGGGGGCGCTGGAAGCCCACGACCTGCGCACCCGTCACGCGGGCCGCCTGACCTTTATCGACTTCCACCTGGTGGTGCCGGAACACTTCACGGTGGGTCAGGCCCACGCGATCTGTGACCGGCTGGAAGCGGTCATCGAGCGGGAGGTGCCCGACAGTGAGATCACCATTCACGTCGAGCCGGAGGGGGCGGCCAAGCACCGTGGGGTCCTTGTTCTCTGATGCGCTGGGTTTTGTCCGGCAGAGGGCAGCTCCTGCTGGCGCTCCTCACAGGCATTGGCCTTTTGGTCGCCTTTCTGCCCTCACCGCTGGGCTGGCTCGCGCCATTTCCCCTGGCCTGGCTGTTCCGGGCCGCGGCCCAGGCCGGGCCGGGCCTTCCGCCTGACCTTCGCTTTCGCTCTGGGATTTTTCGGAACGCTGCTGCTGTGGCTGCCCGGCAGCTTGACGCCCCTGTTCGGACCGGGTGTGGCGGCGCTGTACCCCGTTCTGGTGGCGGGGCTGGCCGTGATGTGGGCCGCAACGGCCGCCCTCACGCGCCGCATCATGGGACCAGCCACCCTCTGGGCCCTGCCCTTCGCGTGGGTCCTGCTGGACACGGCGCGGAGTCTGGGGCCGTTCGGATTCACCTGGGGCAGCCTGGGGTACGCCTTCGCGTCCACCCCGCTCGTGCAGCTCGCGGACCTGGGCGGCGTGTCGCTGGTGGGATTGCTCGTCGCGCTGACGGGGGCGGCCCTCGCCGACCGTCGCCCACGGGTCCTGCTGGGTGTGGCGGCGCTGCTGTCCCTGGGGATGGTGTACGGCCTCACCCGGCCACCGGACCTGCCCACCACCGAGCGGGCCCTCCTGGTTCAAGGCAACGTCGATCCGCGGGCCAAGGTCCAGGGACGTACGGGGGATGAACTGGAACGCTACCTGGCGCTGATCCGGGCGGGTCTGGCCACGGGTCCGGCAGGGCTGGTGGTGTGGCCCGAGACGGCTGCCCCGGCCGCCCCCACCTTCCCAGCGGTGGCCCGCGCGCTGACGGCGCTGAAGGTGCCGCTCCTGCTGGGCGCCCCGACCGAGGATGGTGGGTACCGCAACAGCGTGTATGCCTTTGAGCAAGGCCAGGTGACCGGCCGGCAGGACAAGGTGCGGCTGGTTCCATTTGGGGAGTTCTTCCCAGGCCGGGTGATGTTTGACGGCGCCTACCGGGCGGTGTTCCGCGCGCTGGGCCTGCCCCCATTGACGGGCGCCGTGCCCGGCCGCGCCCTGACACCGCTGCCCGTTGGTGACACCTGGGTGGGGACACTGATCTGCTACGAGTCGACCTTCCCAGCCTTCGCGCGCGCCCAGGTGAGGCAGGGCGCGCAGGTCCTGGCCGTGGTGTCGAACGACGCCTGGTTCGGGCCGTCCGTGGGCGCCGAGCAACACTTCCAGATGGGGCGGGTGCGGGCCATCGAGCCCCGGCGCTGGCTCCTGCGGGCGGGCAACGACGGGGTCACGGCGGTGGTCGCGCCCTCCGGACAGGTCACGGCCCGGCTACCGCGGGGGTCGCGGCGGTGCTGTCCGCATCCTTCGCAAAGGCCGGAACCTGGACACCGTACGTCCAGTGGGGCGAGTGGACCACGGCGCTGAGCGCGCTGGTGCTGCTGGGGATGGGCACGTGCAGGTTCAGAGCCAAGCGGCAGGCCTAGCGCTGGCCCCCCTCCGAGGTCTGGCGGGTCTCCAACGGGGCTTCCCTGGAACAGAGGCTGAACACTGTCTCCCCACGCTGCCAAATTTCTGTCCACCTGTTCAAAGAATCATCTCATCGGACGATGCCTCAGCTCTCCCCCTTCGCCAACAGATCCTGCGCTTGAGGAGGTGAGGGTGGAGCGCTGCCTGCCCCGGACCGGAGACTTGTCACGGCGCCTGGGGTCAGGCATCCACCTGTCGCACGACAATTTTCTCTCCAGGCCCCGCCGTACTGGCGGTGATGGAGTTGCTGGGATGACGTCACAAGAGCTGCGGGCGGGTCTCGCCGCTCACGACCCTGGGGCCCCCGACGACCGATTGCAGCAGGCGCAGGCGCCGCTCACGACATTCGCCTGCCTTTGCTCCCTTCCTCAAAGGGTGAAACTCCTTCACTAGGTCTTCACCTGACCCCATTAGGGTGGGTGGAATGAGGCGATGGTCCATATTGATGCTGGTGGCGCTCGCGCTGCCGGGTGGGAGCGAGGCTGCCACCGTTCAGGTGCGCTCAGGCGACACCTTATCTGTGCTGGCCCTGCGCCACAAAACCAGCGTGAGCGCCCTGCTGAACGCCAATCCGGGCATCCGGCCCAGGGAACTGAGGATCGGGCAGGTGCTGCAACTCCCCAGTCCACCGATCCGGTCCCGCGGTGGGATCACCGTGCGGTCCGCCTCCACGGGTGGGCCGGCGGCGCTGCCCCTTCAGGGCCGGTTAACCACGCCCTTTAGTGCGGCTCACGGCGGTCTGGATCTGGCCGCCCCTCGCGGCACGCCGATCCGCTCGGTGATGGCGGGAACGGTCAGAGAAGCGGCCTTCGATGTTCGCAACGGTTGGGGCTGGACCGTGGTGATTGATCATGGTGGCGGGTACACGACGCGCTACAGCCACAACAGTGTCAACCTGGTGACTCCAGGACAGCGGGTGAGTGCTGGACAGACGATTGCCAGGGTGGGCAGCACTGGGAACAGCACGGGGCCACATGTGGATTTCCGCCTGGCCCAGGCGGGACGCCCCGTCAATCCCGAGCTCCTTTTTTAGCCGCCTGCCGACGCCGCCCCGTGGCCTGATGACCGTAGGGACATTTCAACTCAATATCTAAGCAGTTATGCAGGTATGGTGCTGAGGTGACCCAATTTCTCGTGAGGGTAGGACTGGAGGCCACACTCCCGGGTGTTTCGGGTGTGGCCCTGCTGCTCAAAAGCGGGACGGTTCAGGCCAGGCCTGAATCGCCCAGCGGGATCATTCCCGGTCTTCTGCACCGGGGGTTCACTCGAAACACCGGCATGGCCTGGAGCCTGCCGGGCAACCGCACCCAGCCGGGGGCCGCGCCTGCTGAATGGGTCCATCCCCCGGGCCTCGATCAAGGAGAACCATGAACTATTTCCTGCCACTGCTGCTGCTGGGCCTCGTGGCCTGCAACAACGCCCCTGACACCATCGAGGGCGTTCAGACCTTTGCCTACGAGGGCGGAGACCACAAGGAGGGGCGCATCGAGTACAAGGAAGCGTTGCCCGTGGGTGGCAGTCACAATCCCGGCTGGCAGAACTGCGGCGAGTACACCCAGCCGCTGTACAACGAGTATGCGGTTCATAGCCTGGAACACGGCGCGGTGTGGATCACCTACCAGCCTGACCTGCCCACAGCACAGCTCGAAGCCTTGAGGCAGGCCGCGGCAGGCCGCACCCACATGCTGCTGTCGCCCAGGACCGATCAGTCCGCGCCCATCGTCCTGACGGCCTGGAACGCCCAGCTCGAGCTCCAGCAAGCGAACGATGCCCGCCTCAAGACGTTCATTCAGAAGTATGAGCAGGGGGGGAGCGCCCCGGAAATCGGCGCGTCGTGCAGCAACGCATACAACGGCACGCAGTGAGGCTGAGCTGGCCCACGCTGGTGGGTGTGTCGCTCCTGGGGCTGGGCGTGGGCGGCGCCATCACCTGGGCCGGCACCCGTCCCCCGGCCGAGGGCAGCCCCGAAGTGCGCTTTGCCCGTGACATGAGCGCGCACCACGCCCAGGCGGTGGACATGAGCGTCACGCTGCTCAAGCGGGCCAACGACCGCGCCGTCCGCGTGCTGGCCCAGGACGTCGCCTTGACCCAGCAGGCCCAGATCGGTCAGATGAGCGGCTGGCTGATGGCCTGGAACCGCCCGCTGTCCGGGCTGAACGCGCCGATGGCCGGGATGAACCGGGAGGCAATGGGCATAGCGTCCGTCTCAGATGTGCGACAACTCGAGGACCTGTCCCCCGCCGTGGCCGAGAGCCGGTACCTGGTGTTGATGCGTAAACACCATCTGGGCGGCGTGGCCATGGCAAAGTCAGCCCTGAACACGGTCAGGGCGGAGCCGGTTCGCGCCTTTGCCCAGCGGGTGGTGGTCTCGCAGACCGCTGAAATCAATGCCATTGACGCCCTGCTCGAGCAGCGCGCGCTGACCCCCCCAGCCGATACACCTGGGACCATGGATGAGATGAACCATGATCAGTGAGGCTCGGCTGACGCCGCGTGACCTGCCCCAGCGGCAGGCGCTCTGGAGGACCTTCGCGCTGCATGTTTCCATCAGGTTATGGGTGACCCACGCGCTCGCAGCTGCAGATCCGTTTCTGGCAAAGGAAACTGAAGACTGATGATCGAGATTTCATGCGCCGGGGCTGATCTGTCCAACACCTGTCATGCGCAGCAAGGCTGCCAATGACCCAGTTTTCCGAGCCTGTCGGCCCCTCGGCTCCCTCACGTTCCTGGAAACAGTCATTGACCCTGGCCGTGCTGGTGCTCTGCGGCCTGCTTGGTGGCGTGCTGGCGTACAGTAAACTCCGCAATCCAGCGAACTTTTTTGGCACCTCTTATCCACCGCAACTGGCTGCCCCGCCCCTCTCTGGGATTGGAGAGGATGGACAGGCGCTGGCCCTGAGTGATTTCAGGGGACAGACGGTGGCTGTTTTCTTTGGCTTTCTCAACTGTCCGAATATTTGTCCCACCACGCTCGCCGCGCTGGAACGGGTCAGGCAGGCCCTGCCCGTCCGGCAGCGTGAACAGTTCGCCACCCTCCTGGTCTCGGTTGATCCCAAACGGGACACGGTGGCGAAGGTACGAGAGTATGTACGCTTTTTCAGCCCCTCAGCCCATGGCATGGTGATCCCTCAGCCCCAGCTCACCCAGGCGGCGGCCAGCTGGGGCGTGGGGTATCAATACACCGAAGTCAAGGGCCCACTGGATTACCAGGTGAATCACACCACGGGTATTTATCTCGTCGACCAGTTCGGCATGCGGCGTGTGGTCTGGGATTACACCCAACTCAACGAACTGGACCGGATGGTGTCCGATATCCGCAAGGTGATGCGGTGAATCCGGCAGGTTGCTCCGCTTGCCATGGCGTTCAGCGGACGGTGTCAGCCCATCAAGGCGGCGGCTCCGCTCATCTGGAGCCAACATGAAGCCGCAGACTGCTGATTCAGAAGGCTCCATCCACAGGCGCGGCCAGCTTCACGCCCGTGGTTTGATCCTGGGTGCGCTGGCAAGGGCGGGGGCGGCCCTGCTCGGATCCCTCTGGCGCACCCCGCCAACGTCGTGTGACCCGGCCCTCATCCCGTTCAGCCTGAAGACAGGCAGTGTCAATCGGCCAGGCCGCGCCCTGCAGAAGGTCAGCCGGGGCAAGCTGTCTGGAGGCCGCTTGCCCAAGCGGGCCCATGGGAAACCCTCCCAGCGTGACCAGGTGCACTCCCCACGCTTCCAGGGTTGGCGGTGCTCGTGACGGCGGCACAGCGGCAGAACGGGTACACTCCGGAAATGAGAATGCCGTCTCAAGAAGACCTGTGTGAGGTGCCCTGTGTGCACCCAGAAGCGGTTCAAGAAGCGCGGAGCGCCCTGCCGGACTCGAACTGCGTTGAGCGTGCCACGGCTTTTCTGAAACTGGTGGGCGATCCCACGCGGCTGAGGCTTCTGAGCGCCCTCAAGACGCGCGAGCTGTGTGTGTGCGACCTCGCGGCGGTGGTAGGACTGAGCGAGAGTGCCGTGAGCCACCAATTGCGGCTGCTGCGGGCTGGACGGGTGGTGACCTTTCGCAAAGCTGGACGGATCGCGTATTACCGGCTGCTCGATCACCACGTGACGGTCCTGATCAAGAGTGCGCTGGAGCATGCGGCAGAGTAAACGGCGTGCGCTTGGGAAGTGGCTGGGCCTGGCGCTGGCACTGCTGGGCCTGGGCATCTGGCTGGCCCGTGAGGTCCAGGCCAGGGGGCCGCTGTACTGCTTTGAGCGGCCTGGGACGGTCTGGAATGGGGTGGCCCCATTGCCCGCTGGCTTTCAGCGGGAGTGCCCCCAAAGCCGCAGCTACCGCGCCGAAGTCCGGAGCGGTCAGAGCCGCGTCGAACAGTATCGCGTTCCCGGCTGGCAGCCGCGCGTCCTGATTCCTGCCCTGAAACAGGGGGGCTACCTTCAGATCACTGATGAACCCATCGGACCGGGCAATTACTCGGCGTTCCTGGGCCGCGCGGGCGTGCCAGAGGTGCAGTACCTCGCCAGTCTGCAGGGCGACACCACCCTGATCACCTTGAGTGGGCGGCCGTGAAGCACTGTGACTGGAGTGCCCAGCTGTTGATTGGACTGTATGCCCTGAAACCCAAACGGAAGGATTCAACGTAAGCTTGGTGGCTTGGGGGCGTGCGAACCAGCTTTTACGTCCGATCCAACACACAACGGCGTCAGATCCCCTGGAGTTCAGAATTTGACCATAAATGCTGTGAAGTACATCAGCGCTACACCTGCCGTGAAGCCGCCGAAGTTTGACCAGCCTGCCACTGGCAGTCCCAACCTCGCGGTGTTGCGAACGACCAACTGACCTACTTCCCAAACGACCTGGACGATAGCTCCAAGGCCAATCGCCAGAAACACGGTCGACAGCACTGGATTGAAGGCAAAACCCCCAATCCAGGTGCCCAGGATGGCCGGGCCGCCCGCGATCAAGGCAAGCAGAAAAAATTGCTTCAGGCCCGGATTGCGCTTGACCAAGGGGGCCACAATGCCTATCCCTTCCGTGATGTTGTGCAAGGTAAATCCGAGGATCAAGAAGGTGCCCAGTGCGCCTTCGCCCATGGCAAAGGCTGCGCCGATGGCCAGTCCCTCACCGAGGTTGTGCAGGCCGATGCCAGTCGCAATCCGGTAGGAGAGGCCCAGCGGTTGCTCGTCGGCATTGCGTTTGCCACTGATGGCCAGCAGCACACCCACAGTCAGCACGGCAATCAGCGTAATCGCAGGGGTCCCTTGCCAGAAGGCCGGTAGGCCAACCGCAAATTCCTGGGCGTCCAGCCAGGTCCCAATGGCAAGGTAGACCAGCAGGCCCACCGTCAGCGAGAGGATAAAGTTCATGGCCCGGCCACTCAGACGGCGCATCCACGGATACCACAGCATCCCCAGCAGCACGGGCACCAGACCGACGTACAGACCCACCAACCCGAAGCGGGCGAACAGGCTCCCGCTGAGTTGCGGTGTCAAGGTCGCGACAGGGATAGTGGCCGTAAATGTGGCGCCAAGAGTGCTGAGCAGGGTGATGGAATGCGCCTCGCCCTCGACCCACGGGTATGGAATGGTGATGGTGGTGGAGCCGAGCCGCGGGATGGGCCCAGGAGGATCGGCTGTAAAGTTCCAGAACGCGTCGTCAACCATCACCTGCGGAATGGTCATGGTCTGCGGACTGTCGTTCACAACCTGCATGGTGATGACGCCGCGCTCCGGAAGGGTAATGCGGCCAATGTTGAGCTGTTCTACAGGCAGGCCGCTCAATCCTTTCAGGCCGCCGCCAGTTGCGACAAGGTAAGCAAGGACAGCCCCGAGCAGCAATACAGGTAGGATGGCCAGTCCCCACAGGCTGCTGGCGGTACCGGTTTTCGCAGGATTGGGAACGTTCGTGCTCACGCGCCCTGCCCCTTGACAGTACTGCCCTGCGTCGCGCGGCGATCCCACGCAGCATCCAGTCCTGCGTCCTTCAAAGCGGCGGCGTAATTGGCGCTTTCCACGACATTGAAAAGACCCATCCAGCCCAACTCTGTGAACTCGCTGATGTGGGGGTGAAACATGAACTGGCCTGTAAACCGATAGCGGAATTCCAGAATGCCGCGCTGGCCCTGACCCTGCGTGATGGTGTCCACGATGCGGCTGGTGGGCTCAAGAGTCGTACCAGTGTCGTAGTAGTTGAAAAAATTGGCATGCAGGTGGAAACCGTTAATCAGGTCGAATTCCAAAATATTGATCAGGTAGAGGCGGATCAGTTCACCTTTCTTGACCGGAATAGGCCGCCGCGCAAACTCAAAGCCTACGGTGTTCACCGCGTAAATCTCGTTGGCTCCGTCGAAATTGGTATCGAAGGCGTTCTGGAGCATCATGAACTCGCGGGCGGGGGGCCGTCCGCCTCTGGGATCGACGATAAAAGCCCCGTACATGCCCTTGTGAATGTGGCGCTTGAGGCTGGTGGCGTGGCAGTGGTAGAGATGGCAGCCAAACGGCTCGGCGTCGAACTCGTAGACAAAGCTCGCACCGGGTTGAATCTCACCGGGACCCGCACCGGGCACACCGTCCATCTCAGCAGCATGCACGCCGTGAAAGTGAATGGTGTGCGGGTGCGAAGTGTGGTTGAAAAAGGTGATGCGCAGCCGGTCACCTTCGGTGCAGCGCAGGGTCGGCCCGGGTACCCGCCCGTTGTAGGTCCAGGCCGGAAAGAACACGCCGGGGGCAATCTCAATTTCTTTTTCCTGTGCCGTAATGGTGTAGTCGCGCAGGGTCTGGCCGTTCGGAAGTCGGCTGACCTTGCCTCCGTCCCAGTCGGTCAGCAGCTGCATGGGGTCGAAGCCGTTGCGGACATGATCCACCGTGCCGACCAGCAGGTTGCCACCGTGTTCGCCGTGGCCTTTGGGGGATGTGGCAGGAGGGGGCATCTTCGTGTGATCCATCGCGGCAGCGGGAGGCACTTGGCCCACCGCCTGTGCACCCACCAAAGCCGCGGCGCTCCCTGCCCCCGCGCGCAGCACGTCCCGGCGCGAGAGCAAAGACTGAAGCCAACGGCTCATAGAACACTCCAAAAACGAGAGTGAGAGGACGACATGCTTTATATTAGACATACCTAAAAAAAAGTCAAGCAGGCCTGCCCTCCTGATTCGCTTGCTGCCTTAAAATTCGGGGTGTGCACCTCATGACATTAAGGATCATGTTTTTATCCTTCCTCGTTGATCTGTGCTATTGATTTTAGGAAGAGCTAAAATGGAGGAATGACCGCTCGTCCCTTCTCACCCGCCATCGAGGACTATCTCAAACAGCTGTACCTGCTGGGGGGAAGCGGCACGGTCAACACCCAGGCCATCGCAGACGCACTGAACGTCAATCCCGCCAGCGTAACCGGCATGCTGCGCCGCTTAACTGCCCTCGGGCTGGTGGAGCATACGGCCTACAAAGGCGCGACGCTGACCGCTGCGGGCCAGACCGTGGCCCTGGAAGTTCTGCGTCACCACCGCTTGCTTGAACTCTACCTGTACCAGGCGCTGGGGTATCCCCTGGACGAAGTTCATGCTGAAGCCGAGCGCTTAGAGCACGTCATCAGCGAAAGGTTGGAAGCGCGTCTGGCGGCCTGGTTGGGTGAGCCCAGCTTCGACCCGCATGGAGATCCCATCCCAGCGCTGGACGGTTCTGTGCCGGTGCGGCACGAAGTCTGTTTAACAGATTTGCCGACCGGGACGGCCGCGCAGATCGTGCGGGTGCCGGGGAAGACCGATCTCCTCAAGGCCCTGATGAATCGGGGCCTCACGCCCGGAGTCACCGTCTTGCTGGTCTCGCGCGATGACGCGCTCAGGACGGTGACCCTCCAGTCCCTCGAGAGTGGAGAACACCTGATTCTCGCCTTGTCCGTCGCCCAACACCTGCGGGTCGGCGCGCCGGTGTCTGCGTGAGGAGCGTCCCCACCCCAACCAATCTCGATGAGCGGCTCAACGCGGAAGCGGTGGCCATCTTGACCAACAAGTCCAAACGGCGCGGCCTCGCGCGGCTCACGCCCTTCTTGGGCCCCGCGTTTATTGCGTCCGTCGCGTACATGGATCCTGGCAATTTTGCCACCAACATTCAAGGCGGCGCGCAGTTCGGTTACCTGCTGTTGTGGGTCATCTTGGGGGCCAGCCTGATGGCCATGTTGATTCAAAACCTTAGTGCCAATCTGGGCATCGCCACTGGGAAAAACCTGCCAGAGATGATCCGCGAGCGCTGGCCCCGGTTGGCCTGGCCCTACTGGGTGCAGGCCGAGCTCGTGGCGATGGCCACCGATCTCGCCGAATTTCTGGGCGCATCGCTGGCCTTTCAACTGCTCTTCGGCATTCCACTGCTCTGGGGCGCCGTGCTCACCGCCATCGTCACCTTCAGCCTGCTGACACTTCAGAAACGCGGGTTCCGTCCCATTGAGATCGCTATTACGGGGTTTGTGTTCGTGATTGCGGTGGCCTATCTCGTCCAGATTGTGCTGAGCCGTCCCAGCCTGAGTGCCCTAGGCGGCTTCATCCCCCGGTTTGAGGGGCCGGACAGCCTGTACCTGGCTGTGGGGATCATTGGCGCGACCGTGATGCCGCACGTAATCTACCTGCACAGCGCCCTGACACAGAACCGCATTCCAGCCACGACACAGGCCGAAAAACGGCAGGTGGCCCGGATGTCGCGCACCGACATTTTTGTGGCCATGGGCTTGGCGGCACTGATCAACCTGAGCATGCTGGCTGCTGCCGCCGCGGCCTTCTATACGACGGGCAATTCGGACGTGGCCGACCTGACGGTGGCCTACCGGACCTTGACACCGCTGCTTGGCGGCGCGGCGGCCATTGCGTTTGCGCTGGCGCTGCTGGCTTCAGGGTTGTCCAGCAGCACCGTGGGCACCATGGCAGGTCAAGTGGTCATGCAGGGCTTCGTGCGCTTCAGCATCCCGGTGTGGCTGCGGCGCACCATCACGATGCTTCCCGCGTTCGCCGTGATTTTGATGGGTCTCGATCCGACCAGTACGCTGATCCTGTCGCAGGTGGTCCTCAGCTTCGGCATTCCCTTCGCGCTGGTGCCGCTCCTGGTCTTCACGGGACGCCGCGAAGTCATGGGCGAACTGACCAGCAGCCGCACCGTGCAGGTCTTGGGCTGGCTGATTGCCGCCCTGATCATTGGTTTGAACGCCTACCTGCTCATCCAGACCTTTGCGGGAGGATGACTTCTAGCCCTAAGAACCAATGCAGTGCCTGCTCAGCCAGAGTCCCACTGGGAATCTGGAGCCTTGGGCTTCAACTCAGCACCGACGTTTCTTCAAGCGCGTTTTGCAATTCATTCGGATAGCGCTGTGTCAATCCTCGAGTCGTGAAGGTGCAGAGTCAGATTCCTGCTGAAGGGGTCACACTAGAGTTGGAGCAGAAGTTCCCGCTAAGCCAAGGCTCAGGCTGGTGCGGAGGGATCCAGCCCACGGTGCTCTGCCCGCGAAGTTGCGACACTCGGGGAGTGACCCCTCAGCCCGCTCCGCTCCCTATCGGACACCTGGCCACCGAGACCAGTGAACGGGTCAAGACCTTGCGCTACTGGACCGACCTCGGCCTCCTCCAACATGACCGCAAAGCCAGCGGCCACCGGCTGTATCCCGCCGATAGTGCCGAGCGCGTGCAGTTCATCCGTTCCGCCCAGCACGTCGGCTTGACCCTCGGCGAGATCGCCCGCATCCTTGGCCTCCGTGCGGAGGGTCACAAGCCCTGCGCGGAGGTCCGTGACGAATTGCAGGGGCATCTCCGGGCCGTCCGCCAGCAGCTGGCACAGCTTCAGGCGTTGGAAGCCGAACTCGCCGGGCGGCTGGCCTACGCCCACGCTCATCCCGATCCCGAGTGTGAAACCGCAGGCTGCGTGTACCTGAACCTGCCTGCCCCTTGACTCTCCCCCCCAGGGGAGACTTTAGCCTTGGGCATGGAAGACCCCTGCTGCGTCCCCAACGCCCAGGGGCAGGACGTCACGTCCTGCCCGGTCAGTGGCACCCGCGGAAAGGGCGTGCCGCTGATCACCCTCAAGGCCCTCCTGACCCCACCCGCACTGGCCCGGCTGGCGCCAGAGGACGCCTTCCGGTTCTGCCCGGACCCCACCTGCGATGTGGTGTACTTCAGTCCCACCCAGACCTACCGCAGGACGGACCTCAAGGTGCCGGTCTTCCAGAAGGAGCAGGTCCCTGAAGTGCCCGTCTGCTACTGCTTTGCACACACCCGTGCCGACCTCAGCCAGGTGGCCGCCTCAGACACAGGCCAGGCCCTGGAAGCGTCCATTCGCGGACATATCCGGGCTGGACGCT
The DNA here is from genome assembly GCF_014201875.1 of Deinococcus humi. Lineage (NCBI taxonomy): Bacteria > Thermotogati > Deinococcota > Deinococci > Deinococcales > Deinococcaceae > Deinococcus > Deinococcus humi. The sequence goes on from NZ_JACHFL010000010.1 coordinate 137,479, forward strand.
GCGGTTGTGAGGTCAACAACCCGCAGGGCAGTTGCTGCCTGGGAAACGTCGTGACCGTGCTGCGGTCCCTCGGCAGCCAGGAGCAGGCATGACGCGCTACGACGCGCCACGACGCCGTGGTGATCGGCGGGGGAATGGCGAGAGCGGGAACACGGCCGCGTCAGCGCGTAGAGTCACGACGGCATCAGCCCAGCAGTTCAGTCAGCGTCTCCTCGGCGGCGCGGTCTTCCTCAGCCTGACGGTGTCCTTCCATAGCTTCAGCATCATGCTCGCGCAACTTGACCCGGCTGGTCTTGCCCCGCAGCACCTCCAGCGTATAGTCGCCTGCCCCAAACAGCGTGCCGTCCAACGTGTCCGGCAAGGCGATGCGCACCTCATGCGTCTCGGGGTCATAGCGCACCCTGACGGTGGTCCGGGCGTGGCGCTCCTTCATGGCTTCGAGCCTCTTGGGGGCCGTGTTCATGAACGTCCCTCGGCGGCGGCCGCTGTCCTTGAGCGGCACCAGCTCGCCCGCAGCAGGCAGCCCCACGTCATGCTTGGTGTTGAGGTACCCGGCCAAATTGGCGCGTGCCCGCACCTCGCCGTGGGTCAGGATCACCTTGCCCGGCGCGTAGCGCGCGATCATCCCCAGCAACCCGCCCCGGTCTGCGTGTGCCGACAGATAGAAGCGCTCGACGCGCGAGTACGCCGACACCGGCTCCAGGCCCTCTCCACGGGCTGCGGGCAGCATCACCTCCCCACCCTGCTGCAGTTCGAGCAGGCGTCTCCCTGGGCTCTCGGCGTCCTGATAGCCCACCACGAACAGCGCATTCTCCGCGTGGGGCAGCCACGCGCGGGCGTACTGCGGACTGGCTCCCGCGTGCAGCATGCCCGACGAGGCGATCACCACGGCGGGGCGCTCCGAGGCCAGGATGCCCTCACGCTCGCGCCGATCCTTAACAAGGTTCACCGTGCCCGTCAGAAAGGGGCGTTGCTTGCTGGTCTTGGTGCGGTTCTGCAGCGCCTCGGGCAGCAGGGGCAGCATGTCTTCGTAGGCCTCGGTGATCCCCCGCGTCAGGCCGTCCAGGTGGATCGGCACGGCGGGCAGCAGCCCGCTGGCCATGGCCGTCTGCAGGATCTGGGTGATCTCCTGCGCGCGGCCCAGCGCGAAGGATGGGATCAACACGCGCCCACCCCCACGCAGGGTCTCCCCGATGGCGGTCACAAACGCCCGCACCTGGTCCTTGCGGCTGGGCAGCAGCGTGTCGCCGTAGGTGCTCTCGGACACCACCGCGTCCACCGGCGTGACTGTGGCGGGCAGCCAGGCGGCGTCCACCACGGGCGTCGAGATGTTGCTGACGTCCCCGGTGTGGAACACGGCGCGTCCTCCGCTCTCGATCAGCACACTGGCCGCTCCCAGCAGGTGGCCGCTGGGGAACAACGTGAAGGCAAAACCGTGGTCCGAGATGCGCGTGAAGTACGGGATGGGCCGCAGCCGTTCCAGGGTGCGCTTCATGTCGCCCGCGTTGAACAATGGCTGGCCCTGCAGGGTGGTGACCTTGAGGGTGTCGCCCAGGACCAGCGTGGCGATGCGGGCGGTGGCCTCGGTGCAGTAGATGGGGAGCTTCGGGAAGCGCCGGATGACCACCGGCAGTGCGCCGACGTGGTCCAGATGAGCGTGGGTCAGCACCATCGCGGCAGGTGGGTGCTCAGCGAGCAGGCCCAGCTGGGGCAGGGCGGCGTCCCCAATGGAGCCGGGGCGCGCCCCGGCATCGATCAGCAGGTTGCCTTCGGCCAGGCGGTACAGGTAGCTGCTGGCCCCCACCTCGTCGGTGCCGCCCAGACCCAGGAAATGCAGGTCACTCATGACGGGCATTCTGGCGGATGGCGTGAAATCCCATCACGACAACATTCCCCCTGGCTCGGTCCCCAGGTCATGGATGTTGAATCCAGTGGCGGCTCTTGCCTTATCGTTGAGCAGGTGCATCAGCAGCCGCCCTGGCGTCTCGATCTTCTGGCCCTTCAGCCGCCACTTCTCCAGTCGCTGAATGCAGCGCCGCACCACCCCCACCCCCAGGTGGACCAAAGCCTTGTAAAACCCGATCGCCGCTACCGCGTGGGTGGCCGGGTCATCGTGATGGATGGCGATCTGCACGGCAAATTCCCACAACTGCGGATTGGCATTTCGTAATCTATCTAGACAACTCTCCAAACTGTTGATCGAAGGATCAAGGGTGGGGGGCAGCGTTCCTCGCTCGCCCGCACGGGTGATCAGTGCCGCGCTGTCCAAGCAACGCAACAGCTCTTCCCTGGCTGTTCCCGCTGAGGAAGCTCCAAAGTCCCCATCAGGTTTTCCACAATCCCTTTGTTTTTGAGTAATGGTTGAGCTTCCTTTAGTCGTCTCACCTTGAGAGTTGCAGTCTGGCACGAGAAAAATCTCTCCTCCCTGCACGCTCTCGGCGAAGAAGGCAGCCTCCAGATTTTCCGGGATGACCGGCTCGTACAGGGCCACGCTGAACAGCGTAGCCACGTTGCGCCGGGCAGAGGTACCCTCGTCGATGCGCTGCACTTTCTGGCTCCTCAGCCACAGGTGCGCCAGCGGGTGCTGCAGCGCCCGGTAGAAGGTGGCCTCACTCATCCCACACTCGCGGGCAAAGCAAAAGCGCCCGCCCACCATCTGCACTACCTGCTCACGGGACTGCAGGGGCCGTCCGTCCTCGCCCACCTTCAGGTAGCAGTGCTTGCGCAGCTCCTCGATGATGCGGATGAGATTGAGCCCCTGGGAACTCGTGAGCCGTCCGCCCGCCAGGCTGGTGGTGCTGATGCCGGTGAGGATCAGGCGCCAGTCGCGGGAGACACTGCGGCTGAGCTTGGTGAGGTGCTGTCCAGCCCTGTACGGGAAGGCCACCGGCCAGAAGGTCTTGGTGGGTGTATAGCCGCTCAACACCGGTCTGGCGCGGATGCTCTTGCGGTACAACCCGACGGCCTTTAAAGCTTCGGTGGTATCGACTGGAAGACGTGTCGTGAGCGGAGCGGAGTAAGGCGCGGATCGTGGCGCGGCCTCGGGATGGCCTGCCCTGAGCGCGTCGGCCTGGGCATTCAGTTGCTCGCGCCTGAGCTGTTCCCTTGTGAACTGGTTTGAGGCAGCATCGGCGCGGAAGTAGGCAGCCGTCATGAAGGCCCACACTCCTCAAGAAGTGCCTCTGAGGTGTCAACTAACACCTCAGAGGCACCTTGCGAGCTAGAAACCTTTGGAGATGTCTTCAAAGCCCTCCTGTGACCTCGCGGCTGAAGAGTTTCAGTGACAGTGAGGCAAGGTGCGCCGCTTTGAAACAGCGGAGCGGGCTGTGCTCTATGGCACTGGGTTATCGCAGCGGCTTTGGCCTGCCACGAACCGACAAAAAAAGTTGGACTCACCAGGGTCTCCTGCTTGCAATAGGGAGCCTTCTCTGGTAAAGTCCAACTTGCGACGGAAGTACTTTACCAAAGAGTCTCAGCTTAAATCCCGCTTCCCGGCGGGGTTTTTGATTTTTGTGATGCGCTTGCAGTTACGTTTTGGTCAGGGTAGAGCCTCCGTCGGTGGAGTGTAGCACGAGCAGTGAAAAAGCTGCATTAAGATCAATAAAATCTGTATCAAAGTTAAGATCTCTTCGCAGAGAAAATCTGATGTGGGGTGACGCGGGTTACTATGCGTTGGCTGTGAGACGAATTCGATTGCAACACCACGAGACTCAAAAGTGACTGGACCCGTCACCGTTTTTCTGACCGAGGCGTTCATGCCACTCAGCCGCGAGATCGGCAGGTTTGGGGGCATGTACCGGGCTGAGGCCGAAGCCATGTTCAGTATGGAATTTGTGCAGGCGGCTGTTGCCCGGAAAGTTTGCCTTGCAACGGAGACCGATTACGGAGCGGTGCTGTATCTGGCCCATAAGGGACGCAGGATGATTGGGCTGACCAGTTCCTTCCAATCTCGCGCCGAGAATCTTGAGAATGCCGTCTGCTCACGCGACGCTTACCGCAACATTGTGGAGGCAGGGCATTCGGTGGAAACTGTTGAACGCCACCGCCGAGCCTCCATCGTCTACACCAGAGCAGGTCAAAGGGTCCTGGCGCTCGCTCAGGCCAGGGGCTTTAACCGTACCGTGATCAGGCGGAACTACTCCAACTGGATTGAGTCCGGTGAATACGGGGAGTTGCATCTGTACTCCTACCTGTCTCCGACAGAAACGATGGAATTTGGGATGCTGATGCTGCATTCCAAAAATCCCAACGCCCTTGCTATCGATCCGGCAAAGTTTGTGCTTTATTCGCTGACGCCGTGGCCTGCAGCGCCTCGTCCAACGGCTTCTGGGGCTGATACGTCACCCCGTGCGGAGTTAGCGTGACGAGGTACAGCTGGCCACTTCGCGTCACCAGGTGTGGCTGACTCAGCTGGGACTCCGAGAACAACTTGCGGTGCACGCGCTGGAGCTGCCGCTCCACAGCCTCTGAAGAGTGCTCTCCCAGATCGAGGGCGTGCAGTGTCACGGCCACGTCCAGAAGCTTCTCCAGCAGTGCCCGCCGGGTCTTGTCAGGCTGGAGACAGGAAAGAGTGAGGTTGCAAGTTTCGTGCAAGAAGCGCCTCCTTGGAGTCGAATTGAGCAACCCTAGCAAGCACCTCTGAAAACCTCTGAAATGCAAAATGGTGAAACCCACCAAAAAGAAGCACCCCTTGCGGGGCGCTTCTTTTTTGGTGGAGACGGAGGGAGTCGAACCCTCGTCCGATACAGCCTTGGTGGGCTTCTACGAGTGTAGTCCACAATTTAATTCTCCTCGCTCAGCCGCGCATGGACACGCTGCTTTCGCGCCTATCCCCTAAGTTTCGCTGACGTACTGGGGCACTTCGGCCAGCTAGCCTTCTTTTATGTCAGTTTCCGCGACGCCAAAGGCCGGGCTGCGTGGTCACTGCGCAGTCAATTAAGCTGCGTATGCGTAAGAAACGCTGTTGTTGCCGTTTAAAGGGCTTGACCGATGATTTACGAGGCCAACGGTCATCCTCGACTCGCCACTTCACTTCCAGCACGCACCGTCGAAACCGGGTCGTCCCCAAAAGGTACCCGTAGTATACCGCACTGACGGCGCTCCATGCTGACTGAGCGTTAAGACTTGAGCGCCTGACGCTGCACGGCGGGTGGACCTGCCGAAATAGTGTGGGGACGATATGACACGCACAGTCCCAGCGCGGTACACCATTCCAGACTCGGTTGCCCATGAGCTGGTCAGAGCCAACCTGCTCTCGCAGCTGGACCGCCCATTCAAGGTGACGGCCGTCGTTGCTCCCAGCGGCTACGGCAAATCAGTGATTGCGGCGCAGTGGGCCCGGCGGCAGCCGAACGTGATCTGGATTCGTCTGACCCAGGAAGACCGTGACGCTCAATATCTCGTTCATGCGCTGGCTGACGCCATTCGCGTCCATGGAATTCCACTTGGCAACTGGAGCGCTCATGCGATCCGCGACACACCGGTTTCGCGGATGGTCAACGACTTGTTAGGTGACGTCAACCTGTGGCCGGATGACTTAACTTTCGTCCTCGACGGGGGCGAAGACCTCAGTCCCGACTCGGCGGCGGTCCTGGCAAGCTTCGTTGACGGTTTGAATGGACACCGTTTCATCGTCCTTCAGCACGAGGCGTCGCCCTTTGAAGTCGCGCCGTATGTGCTGCGAGGAACTGGGCAAGAAATGAGTGTCAGGCACCTTACCTTTACCGCTGAGGAATCCTCTGCACTCTCCAGCCGTTTTAGGGTTGGGGCCAGTGAGAGCGCCGCGCTGCACGGAGTGCTGAGCGGGTGGCCTGCAGGGATGATGCTGTCCCTGTACGTCCGTGACCAACAGCTGAGCCTGGAGCCTGCAGATCTGTTCCGGGCCTTGGTTCAGCGTCTTGACGAGCAGATTCAAACCCAACTTCCGGCCCTGAGCGTCATGGACCTGTGGACTGAGGCCACGCCCGCAGCGCTCCACCTGACCTTCCCGCCCAACTGGTTGTCTGAGCTGCGGCGCGTCGGGCTGCCGCTCACCGCGCACGGCCAGACTTGCGCGCCCCATGACGTGTTGAAGCTGCATCTACGGCAAGAGCTGGCCAAGACCCCAGACCACGAGCGCCAGATGCACCGGTACGCTGGCGTCTGGTCAGAACATCAGGGTGAGCCCTACACGACGGTGAAGCATTTTCTGGCGGCAGACGACACACACGCCGCTCTTAAGGTGGTGGGCGATCTCCTTCCCGGTTGGTACCGTACGGCCAACTGGCAAGTCGCACGGGACGTGTTGAGTCAGTTCCCGGCGGCGTCCCTCACCAGTGAGCTGCGAAGCATCCTGGCGCTGGCTTACGGCGAGACAAATGAGGGCATAAAGGCTGAGGAGCTGGCGAAAGCTCAACTGGCCATCGAAGAAACTGCAACAGCCTATTTTACGCTCGCCCTGAGAAGCAATCGCACGAATTCAATCGATGAGATGGGCGAATATATCGATAGGGGCCTGAGAATCGCAGTAGATCAGCGCGATCTGATTCAACTCACCCGCTCGAAAGGCCTCTGGTATCACCTGAACAGAATGCCGCAGGAAGCATTGAGCGCTGCGAGAGAGGCCGTGCAGCGGGCCAAGCTCTACGGTGACCATAGCCTCCGGCTGTCCACCCAGAGCTTACTCGCACATCTGGAACGCTACACCAGTTCTAACGCTGATAATGCCAGAAATTCGGAACAGCTTTATTTAACTGCGAAAGAAACGGAAAGTCCCCACAGGCTGATGTCTGTGATTCAGAACTATGCCATAGACCTCACCCGTGTCAATCGAGTCAAAGAAGCTGTCATTCTTTTAAGAGACTTTGTAGACAAATACAGAGAGAGCTATCCCCTGTGCGAGCAATACCTTTTGCCTGTACTTTCTTCCGCGTATCGATCAGCAGGAGAGATAGATAAATCCCTGAACACTGCATTATACGCCGCACAGATCAATCGCGAGGCTGGACACTTCAAAATTCAAGATACTTGCACAACGGTTGTGGTCTGGCATTATCTGGGTCAGGGGCTGAAAGAAAAAGCCCGGGAGTTCGCACTTGAATTTTTGAGTTTTGCAGCCATCAATGGCTATTCTTTTACATCTTATCTGGGCAATGCAGCCTTGTATCACTATGCTGCTGGCGACTTTGCTAAGGCGCAGGAATTGAATCTTGAATCTATCGCAGCCCAGGAGAAGGATCAAAAGGAACCCCTTGTTTTCCTGGTTCAATCCCTTCTGGAATACGGTTTCGGTGCGATCACAAGTGGGACTGCGGCAGCATTGGCAGAAAGCTTGAGGAAATTCCCGGAAGATCATGGCATGGTTCATGTTGCATGGTCCCTATTTCGGCCAGTTCTTGACCAGATTATTGAGAACAACATTGAGAGAAATTTCTTCCTGAATCTTGTAGAGGAGATCGACAATCCAAAGCCTGAACATGCGTACGCTCTTAAGATCGTGACCCTTGGTTCATTGTCCATGAGTGTAGATGGTTTAGAAGGCGCCCCAAGCTACGGCACCGCAATGGAGGCTTTGATCTTTCACTTGCTCCACCCACAGGCATTGCAAGATGACCTTGCCCAAACGATCTGGAAGGGCGCCGACCTTTATAAAGCGAGAGGATCAGCACAGAGGGCGCGCGGAGAGCTGAATAAGGCCTTTCGTAAACTGACCGGCAACCGTACCATCGATCTGATTCTCACCTCTGGTCCGGGCCGCCGCAATCCCAGCTGGCACATCAATCCTGATGTCTGTATCGCCTTCGACGCCCTCCTCATTCTCCGCAGCTCAAATGCAGCTGAAATCCATAATTTCTATGGTGGTCCGTTTCTTCAGGGGAAGACGCACGACTGGGTCAACGAGGAACGTGAGGACCTGAATCAGCACATCTCAAAGGTTTATCAGCGGCAGGCGGAGGATGCTGGGACCACGCGGGAGGGGCTGAAGTGGCTGATGCGCGCGGCGATCATTGACCAGGAAGTGGCCACTTTTGAAAAAGCGCTGCAGTTGAGCGTTCTGCTCGGCGACAGTTCAGTCCGGCAGGGCGCTGAGCAGGCGCTGGCCGCCCTGGCCCAGGGCGACGAAGTCAGGCTCCAGGGTTGGCTGAACTAGCCAGAGCCAGTTCCCGCGCAGCCGCTGAGCGCAGACGTTTGAGCGTCTGCGCGTCTTCGTCCTGACACCGGGGGTGGTTTGGTTGCCCGTCACCGGCCTTGAGCAGCCAGTGGCTCGCGGGGACGGCTGAACGCGCAGCGTCGTGGAGCAGTTGTAGGGTGAGGGCTTTCGTCGCTTGCAGGGGAACTGCGCCGTGCACTGTCAACAGATCCGCTCCCACCTCGAAGGCCACAGCCCAGACAGGCCGTGACTGAACGCCAGAGACGGAGTACAGGGCCACCCGCTGCCGCTGATGCTCACCAGCTGGAACCGTGGGCGCGGTTCTCAACGCACTGCGGGCCAGCTCGTGCGCGCGGGCATGGAGCTCACTGCTGTTTCTCGGAATCCGGGTGACCACCACTCGCGGGTGCGTAATCACGAGTACGCTTTGTAACTCGGCCAGTTGAGCGTCCACCTGAAGGACGGCGTCAGCGTCCTGTGGCAGATGCTGCAACACAGCAAGGGCTGCCGTAACCTCAGGTAATGCGGTGCGTTGAATTAATCCCTTGACCTCGCGGCGCTCGCCGTCAGCAGTTTCAATCACACCGCCATAAGCCGCTGCACCGCCCAATGCAGCTGCATCTGCAGCGATAAGAAAGCCTGGGGAATCGACGGCCATGGACAGCATTATGAACTGGAGGAGTGAATCATAAGCTGAGCGCAAACTGCTCGTGCTTGAGAAGGGCGCGACTCTTCCAGGCGAACTGGTGGTTGCGTGAACGATAGACCTCCAGCGGTAGGTGCCGCGCACGATGGTGTGAACCTGCTGGCGGAAGCCCCCTTTTCCTTGTACTCACGCAGCAGGTCCCACAGAATCTGTTCGTCCACCACGGGGAACAACACCTCGCGCACCGTGCCGTCAGGATTGCCCAGGGCGGCCTCCAGCAGCCGCTCCAGAATGCGGTCTTTGTTGTGAACCCGCCGGAACTTGACGACGAAGTTCGGCTCGACCCGCCGCTCGACCTTGACGTTGATGTGGTGCACTATGTCCACCAGGTGCGTCACCGAGGCGTCGGTCAGCTCAGCGGTGCGAGCGGTACAGAAGGCGGCCAGGAGCGTGAGGCGCACAGGTGAGGTCTGGGCGCGGAAGTGGAAGTGGCTGGGAGATTCGTTGGAGGCCCGCTCCCGGTAGCGGGTCAGGACGTAGGGGGCTACGTCAGCGAAGAGAGTCTGAGGGAACTTTAACCGACGCAGCAGGCGCAGCTTTTCGATTGGGCTGCGAAGCTACGGAGCGGCGATCCGGGAAATCCCAGGCCTGAATGGCGTCGATCACCAGTAGGTAATCTCCACGGCACGCTGCAACAACCCAGTTGAGCAAGCTCACCAGCCCACACGACGACAACAACAGGGATTTAAGCGGCGGAAACGCACTCAAGAATTTCTGAGCCTGCACGCCGGAGTCACCAACCTCCACCATCACACGCGAACCACCGTATCAGCATCAACCAGAAGGCAAAATCAAAACCACGCGTTCCAGACGTGGTCAGCGGTTACCACAGGGGTGACCTGTAGTTTAGGTTTAGGCCATTTCTGCCCTTAGCCCGCCGTAACCCCAATTAAGGCAACACAACCGGCACTCCATCGTTTATGTTTCCCGTCATAGAGGTCATCTGAAGCTTTCCAATTGCACTTGAAGCAGCGCGGCCTGGCTGTCGCACGTCCCGGTGGTCAGGGCACGGGCGGCCTCGGCGCGCAGGGCGGCGGCGTCCAGGGCGCCCACCTCCAGCACCTCCCCAAGCTTCCGGTACTCCTCGGCGTCCAGACGGCTGCCATACACCACCTTCAGGGAACGCACCGTTTCCTGGGCGCGCTCTGTGAGCGACAAGCTGGCGAACCGCTCGCGCGCCACCTGATCCGGATCGGGCTCCGTCTCCAGCAGACGTGGCTGCACGGTTACCCTGGCTCTCGCCGATGGCTGACCTTGGGCAGGGGATAGACGTGGGCGGTAGTCGTCTGGCGAGCGAATGAAACTCACGAAAAAGCCCGGCCCCGGAACTTTCTTGCCCGCGATCATCCGCTCCACTTCATCCAGCCGTTCGCGGACGATGTTGACCCCAAGAGCCTCCATCAGGCCACGGGCGACTTTGGGGGCGATGCCACGCCCGGTCAGGCGGCTGAGCAACAGGGGATCGAGGGCCACGACTTCCCGCTCAAAGACGTAGTGCACGCTCTGAGCCTGCCCGCGCCCGTGATACGTGACCGACGCCAGGTAGTGCGCCTTCAACAGTTCCTCGTGGGCTGGATCGAGCACGCGGCGGATTTTGTCGGGGCTCAGGTTCAGGATGCGGGCCTTGCGGCCCCATTCCACCAGGCCCACCGTGAACTCCTGAAGGCGCTCGTCTGGTGCAGTGAGGTTGTGGCGGTGGCCGTCCAGCAGGCGGTACAGGGCGCGGGCGGTTGGCTGGCTCAGCTCGCCCAGCACCCCTGAACTCAGCGGTTTGAGAAAGCCCCGGCGCAGGCTCTCGGCAATGATTGGGGGCAACACCACCGTGATCGTGCTGTCCTGATCGATGGTCCCGCCGGATTGGGCCGTGTCGAACATGATCTCGTGCAGGTGGCGGAAAATGACCGTCCGGTAGCGTTTGCCGTCATGCCAGCCGCGCTCGATGTGGAAGTTGGTATGCGACAGGCGCATCAGCGATTCGTGCAGGTTCTTGTGGTAACGCCCGGAAGTGTCCAGTCCTGAGGCCCGCAGGAAATGATTGGCCGTGCCCGTCACGGCGTTGCTCGCCGGGAACCCCTGCGCCGCGAACAGGCACAGAATGCCGATGATGACGTCGTTGTCCATCCCAAAGGGAACGAGGTATTGCGCCGTGCCAATGCACTTCACGCTCATTCGTTCGTCGCCCTCGCCGTACTCGTCCTCCCAGGACGTGCTGCCCGCCCCCACTCGGCTTTGCATACTGATCAGGCCCAACCGCGCCAGATTCAGTTCGTCGATGTGCCGGGTCAGCGCACGTTTCTCGGAGGCCCGGGGCACAAGGGTCATGTGTTGATGTTATTTGTTTTTAAAGAGAAAGAAAAATAATGATGTCAACAACATAGGAATCAGAAATAGCCCTTCCTGGAGGACAAAAAAATTTCAAATCCCTCAAAGTGTCCGTGGGTTTCCTACCCTAATCCCCCAAAGTGTCCGTGGGTTTCCTACCCTAATCCCCCAAAGTGTCCGTGGGACCATTAGCTACTCCCCCAAAATGTCCGTAAGTTTCGCCCATATTTCCCTCAAAGTGTCCGCACTGTTCCCAAAAGGATCTATCAGGGCTCAATGGCCTCAGAAAAACCGATCAGCACATCATCCACCCCAGCCTCACGACTCAGTTCCTCAAAAGACCCACCTCTCCTAATTCCCCAAAGTGTCCGTGGCACAGACCTCAAATCCCCCAAAGTGTCCGCACCAAAGATGGATGTGGAGAAGGCCGAGCTAGACACACTCGAGCAACTTATTCCCCAAAGTGTCCGCTTGCCTTTCCCCAAAGTGTCCGTGGACCATCCTAGAACAAGCTGTGGGGGAGTGGACCGTCACGCAAGCGAAGTTTAGAACTTGCCAAGAACGCGTTCGAATGGGACTCCGCATGTCTCGGGCATCAGCAGAATGAGTTGGTAAGATTCCCCGAATAGCGTCTTCCTTGGGATCGTCATGCTCCAGCATGCGCCAGCCGGAACATCGGCATCAGCCCATACGGCGTTTAACAGTGACAAAATCCTGGCGTGTCGTTCAAGGGTTGTGTTGCCTTAACTTGCTCCGGGGGCAGGCCACTCCTGCTCCGATTTCACGCCAGGTCTGAAAGGCCTACTTCTGGTGGCTTCTTTGGGTGTGGGCAGGAACCGTCGTCTGGACGTGCTGGTCAAGGTTGGTCATTCGGGCATGCAGATTCAGGAATGCCTGGGCGCGTTTCTGTGGCCTGAATCCAGGCTGAATCCGTTCCCGCCGTCGTGTGGGCTGGTGAGACTGCTTGACTGGGTTGTTGTAGCGGGTGGGAGCAGCGACTTCCCAGTGCTGCACCTGTGAACGTCCCCGGAGTTGAATCGCCTGAGTTGTGTTCATCGTCATTTCTTTTGCCATCTAACTGGCGTTAATCGACACAGATTCTTCGGTGCTTCTCTCAGGGCCTTTTCTGTGCTTTTGCTCTGGCTATGGCGTGGTAGGAAAGAGAGGTGTGGACTAGGTAGTATTCTTTATGATTTATAACGCCGGTTAGACAACATTCTTAAGAGCCAGTGTGCGAAATTGACTGAACATCCGGTCAAGGTACTTTGCGTTCAAAGGATGAACGCGTTGATGACCAGACTGACGTTCAATCCTCCGTATTGCGGCCGCCGGAAGACCACCGTGGCTGGTTTCTCTGGATCAGTACTCCAGATGCCGTCCCCGTTGCATCTGCTTCTCCTGCGCCAAGCTGGGGATGGGGGTGGCCGTGATCTTCACCACATCTCCAGCGCTGCTGCCTTTGGGCAAGTCCTGCGGGTGGCCCACCACCTTGTCACCCGTTGAGTCCATGATGAAATGCTGCCGGTCTTTGTGCTGAAGCTGGCCCGCGTATGTCTCCCCCGCCGTGGTGCTGGTCAGGTAGACCTGCTGCACCTGATCGCCGTACCGCTGATGCAGGGTGTCAAATCCGCGCTGCAGCACCCGAGATCGGGCTGGATCGGTGATCTCGTCGAACAGGCGACGCATGGATTCCTTGTCGCCCTGCGCGGCATCAAAGCTCACCACCGTCATGCGCTGCTGGGTCACGCCCTCGAACTGAAGCGGGTGACCCGCCTGGTCCGCGAGCTGGGTCATGAATTCGCGCTGTGTCCTGCCGTTGCCTTCGCGGAAGGGGTGGATCTGGTTGAGGTCACTCAACACGTCGGCGGCCTGGCGGCTGAAGGCCTCACGGGACAGGCCGCGCAACCTGTCCTGTTCGGCCAGGCTCGCAAGCACGCCGTCCAGCTTCGCATTCACCGTGGACGCTCCCTCAAAAGCAGTCGTCGCCTTGATGAGCTGCGGGGGCTGCGTCTCGCGCTGGCCTTCCAGGATGAGGGGATCGCCGCGCGTGGTTCCGGCCCACTCGTACACGTCCCCAAAGGTGTGCTGGTGGATGGCGCGCAGGTGGTCCGCATCGAAGTGGCCACGGGTGGCAGCGGGGGCGCTGCCGTCCTTGATCTCTGTCGCCCGCAACGCGCTGTAGTCGCGCTCGGCCTGTGAAAGCGTCCCGGCATCAAGGATGCCGAGACGGTTCTTCATCACTCCGTTTTCGTCTGTGTACGGATCAAGCCCTGCCACCGTTAGCGGCGGTACTTGGCCTCCAGCCGGGCCTGAATCTCTGCGGTGGTCATGGTGCCGTCAGCGTAGGCGTCCAGCATGGTCCGCATGTCCTGACCGAGCGGCATCCCTTCCATGGCGCTGCTGTGGGCCACCGACCGGACCATCTTGCGGCGCTTCTCGCGAGCTCCGGCCTCCACCACTCCAGCCTCGGTCTGGGCGCGCAATTGTTCATCAAGCGTGGTCATGGCGTGGCCCTCCTGGACAGTATTTTAGCAGAAAATGCCGCTGTCCTGAAAGAGAACTGACCTTCAAAAGCTGACCGAGCGGTCTTGAATCGGATCTACCTCCGACGGCGAGGGCATGGGCGGCGGCGCTGGCTGGTACTGGGCCATCCCCCAGATCTTTTGAGCGATTGGAGCAGCGAAAGACCCCTCTCATGGTGAAGGCGATTTCATCGGCCCGTGGAGAAATCTTTTGTGGGGCATGGCGGCGCTCCTGGGGATTACCGAACTACTCAGGCGATTGGAAGGGTGACCCCCCGCGCGGGGGCCCCCGGCAGCTCAGATCCGAGGACCGCGCAGCAGCTCCACCTGGGGCAAGTCCAGCGGGGCGACGCACCCGAGGGAGGAGTGAGGCACCTGCGCGGGCCAGTCGGCGCGCTGCTGGCGCTGGGCCTGCACCTGGGCCGGGGGCGTGCCGTACTCGCTGAACGGGCGCACGAAACGGGCGGAGATCCAGCATGCGGCGGGCGCGCCCGGCCACAGCTCAGCCAGCACTTCGCGGCGGCGCAGCTCAGCAGCCAGTTGCTTTTCAGAGTCGGCCCGCACGTCCTTCATGTCTTCGGCGGTCACGTCATCAAACTGTCGCAACATTTCCAACAGGGTGCTCAGTTCGGCGCGGGGGCCTCTGGGTGGTGGCCAGGGTTGTGCTCTCCTGCATGGGCGGCGCTCCTCTGGGTTAAGGTGGCCCCATTGCTGGGGCCGGGGCGGTGGAATGAGAGCGGGCGGGGCGTTGGTCTCACCATCCAGCGGTCAAGCCCAGCTCGGCGCGGGCCGCTGCACTGCCGTTAAGGGCTTCGTCCAGGCGCTGGTGGGTGGGCGAGGGGTCCGGCTGTCCCGTGGGGATCAGAACCACCGGCCCGCAGGGGGTGGCCCCAAGTGCGGCGGCTTTTTGAGCTGGGCCATTGGGGCGCTGGTCTGTCGGCGCGGCGCTGTAGATCACGGCGTAAGCCTGCACGCCGCATTCGTGCGGGGAAAAGCGGTATGCCTGGCCCAGCTTGCCCTCAATCCACCTGCGGCCCTCGTCGTCGCTGCCCGCCGTGAACCGCTCGGCCTGGCCGTCCGGGTGAATCAGATACAGGTGACGCGGGGCCGCCATCCTGCCGTCAATCACGGTGATCTCGTCGGGACTGCGGACGCCCAGAGTCGCCAGGGCTTCGGCGTCTCCCTTCAGGGCACGGACGTACACGCTGACCAGATTGTTTCCGCTGGCCGCGTGCTGACGCTGCTGCGCGGGGCTGGGGCCGTCCTCCGGGTTATGGGGAACGATCACGATGGGACCGTGCAAGGGTGGGTACTGGGTCAGGTCCAGCCCAATCAGGCGGCTGCCCGCCCAGTTGGGCGGCAGGGCTTTGAGCAGCCCTTCCTCGTCAATGACTGCCTCATGATCCTGCAAGGCGTGATAGTGCGCGGGCACGTATTCCAGCCAGCCGCCAACCAGTTTTTTCAGCAGCTCGTAGGTGTCGGTCTCCGGCGTGAGGGGGTGGCTCTCCTGCCGTCCGTCGGGGTGAATCACGCGCATGGTGGGTTGCATCAGCTTCCGCTCCTTGTCTTGAGGGGGATGGAAGGGGGGCGCGGTGGCCCCACTCGGTTTAAGCGGCCTGGGCCTGGGCGGGCGCGGCCTTTGCCCTGACGCGCTCCGCGATCTCGCGGGCGCTGGGGTAGACGCTGCACAGATGCGCCCACACGGTCCCCGCCTCCTGCTCGGTGAGGTCCGAGAGGGTCTCCAGAGGCCACGGTTCCCCCAGCGCCGCGGCGGCCAGGCTGTAATGCTGGGCGCGGGGCAGTCCAGCTGTCCCCATGATCTTGTGCAGCGTGTGGGCACGGCCCTTGCCGATCCGCGGCACCGCCAACATGATGGACACGGGCGCGGTGGGCGGCTCGGTGGGGCCTTCACGCAGCACTTCCAGGTGGCTGCCCGCTTCCCTGCCCCAGATGAGGTAGCGCACGGCGCGGTCAATGCTGGCCTGATTCTCGCCGTCAATGATCGCAGTGAGGTCGTCGTGACGGTCCGCCGTCAAGGTGATGATGTGGCTTCCAATGCACAGGCTCGCGCTTGGGCCTTCACCCCAACTGCCGTAGAGGTCCACCTTCCACGTGCGGGTGAAGTTCGTGACTTTGGTGCGGGCGGTCTGGGTCATTTTTAGCACTCCTTTCCCTCTGTCTGAGGTATTGACAATATATAATATTTACTAGTTATTGTCAATTCTTTAGAGCAAAAGATAGACCTGCTTTTTATCGCACCCGTCGACTTTTCTCTCATTTCGCGCCCGCCTGACATGTCGTCCTCTCCGGGCGTCGTGTGCCGCCCCTAGCAGCTTGACTGGGTTCGCGTTCGCCGTCGTGGAGCCCGCCCATCTGGGGCTGCCCTTCACCCCTGCTTCTCGCTCTGGCTGCTGTCAAGCTGGGCCGCTTGTCGGCCCACAGCCGCAACCCGGCGCACTTTGCCGGGTTTGACAGCTCTCTGTGCGCCCTGCCACCCTGGAGGCCGCAGGCCAAAGAAAAATGTTCGCGCTTCACCTGACATTTTTCTTTGGCGAATGCCTGTCCGGCGAGGACACCTCACTTTGTTTTTCCACGCCCGGCTCGGCTGCCGGGCCGCCCCAAAGCCGACGACGGGCGCGGCCCCCGCCGTGACCAGCGGGACGGCGGGTAAAGACGCTGTGCGGCCCCTGGGCCGCTCCGTCTTCTTCAGCCCACCTTTTGGACCGCAGTCACAGCCCCGTCAGGGGATGGTACGGCCTGCGGCAGCATCACCCAACGGGTGACTTACAGCTTTGTTGCGCCTTCCAGCGGCACCTGGCCTGCCCCCCTTCCAGCGCAGAAAGGGACTGGAATGCGGTCAGAAATCCAGCGGCATGACGGGAGAAATGCCGCCGTCTTTGGATTTCTGGTTTCCTGGCACTTCTGGCCGGGAAAACCGCATGGAAGGCCGCGCCAACGGCGCATCAGACCACAGGTCGCCAGAAGGGTGGACAACGTCTGCCCTGACCCCGTCCTGGGATCTACCATGCTGTTGCCATGCCTCCACGCCCTGAGCGCCCCCCGATGTGGGCGGCGATCCTCACCTGCATCTGCGCGGGCGGCGGCCTGATCCTGAACGACAGGATGGTTGACGATCCCAACGCCTTCATCCTTGCGCTGTTGATGGCCTCGGTGGCGATTGGCACGGTGGCGTGGCGTGTCTGGGGCAAAGAGACGGCGGTGGGGTGTGTCTCCCTCTCCAGGTCCACAAGTCAGGGTTTGGGGGCAGAACAGCAACCCCCTTGATGTTGACTGCGCCGCTCTCCTCTCCCCTACCTCTTCTTGCGGCTCTTCCCTTGACTGGGTTTTTGCCCTTTCTCGTACTTGGCCTGCATCTTGCGCCGGGTCTCGGCAGCCAGGGCCTGGAAGTCCACCTCGCCGGCCTCGACAGCTTCTGACGTCAGTTTGACCTTCCGTGTTCGGGTCCGGACCTGAGCGAGCGCTGCCTGGGTTTCCTGTACCCACTGCTCCACCTTCGGCGTGACCTCGTACACCATCTCGCGCGTGTCCCGCTGATAGGTGCCCTCAGCGCCTCTGCGGACGTGGTTCTTAGGCAGCGTGAACCGTTCAGGCAAATCCGTTGCAATCACACGGCCATCCCTGACCGCCGCTTTAAATAACTTGACAAACGTATCAGACTGCTGTGGGCTTTCTAAGCTAATCACGAGTTCACTCAATTTACGGTAGACCATGGCCGAGCATGGCACGATTTCCAGGATTAGAACAAGTATCATTCAATGATCTGGGGGAAAGATGAAAACACTCGTTATTGTTGAATCCCCCGCCAAAGGGAAGAAGATCCAGGGTTACCTTGGCAACGGCTACAAGGTCAAGGCGAGTTTCGGTCATATCCGGGATCTTCCAGCCAAAAAAGAGGACATCCCTAAGAAATACCAGGGGGAAGCCTGGGCGCGTCTGGGGATTGATGTGCAGGGGGGCTTTCAACCGCTCTACATCATTCCCGCAGACAAGAAGGCCGTGATTGCAGAACTGAAGAAGCTGGCCGGGGAAGCTGACGAGGTGCTGCTGGCCACCGATGGGGACCGGGAAGGGGAGGGCATTGCGTGGCACCTCGTCCGGGCGCTGGGCCTCAAGAGGAATTTCAAGCGGATGGTGTTCCACGAGATCACCGAGGACGCCATTCGGAAGGCCGTCCAGAACACGCGCCCGCTGGATTATGCCCTGGTGGGCGCCCAGGAATCCCGGCGCATCCTGGACCGCCTGTGCGGGTATGGGGTCTCTCCAGCCCTGTGGCAGAGCATCGGTTCGGGTCTCAGCGCGGGCCGGGTGCAGTCGGCGGCGCTGGCCGCCCTGGCCCGCCGCGAGCGGGCGCGCATGGACCATGTCCCCGCAGACTACTGGCGCGTGCTGGCCCAGATCATGCCGGAGGGAGAGGGCGCTCAGCCCTTTACCGCGGTGGTGGTCAGCATCAAGGGGCAGCCGCTGGCCGGTCCCAAAGACTTCGGTGCGGACGGGCAGTTGAAAGCCGATTCCCCGGCGCTGGCGATCACGGGCGAGCAGGCCGCGCAGACCGTGGCCTTCCTCAAGGAACGCGGCGTGAAGGTGGCGCGGGTAGAGACCTCGGCGTACTCCACCAAACCGCCTGCACCGTTTACCACTTCGACGCTGCAACAGGCCGCGAGCCGGGCGCTGAAGATGGGGCCGAAACGAACGATGGACGTGGCTCAGCGGCTCTACGAGGGGGGGCGCATCACGTACATGCGGACCGACTCCCCGGCGCTGTCTGAGGAGGCCACAGAGGCCGCCCGTGCGGTGGCGGTGGGGTTGTTCGATGCGGGAAGCATCCCGGCTGCCCCCCGCACCTTCGCAGCGAAAGGGAACGCCCAGGAAGCGCACGAGGCCATCCGGCCTGCGGGCAAGGTCTTTGTCGCGCCTGACCAGACGGGCCTTGCGGGGGAGGAATTGTCGCTCTACCGCCTGATCTTCACTCGGACGGTCGCCAGTCAGATGACGGACCTTCAGGGCAGCAAGACGGTGCTGCACCTGAAAAGCGGTGGTGTGGGACTGCAGGCGTCGGGAAAAGTGGTGCTGGACCCCGGCTTTACCCGGCTCTACCACGATGACACCGACACAAAGGACGAGCAGCAGCTGCCGAACGTCGCCGAGGGCCAGTCCCTCCCCGTCAAGGACGCCAGGGCTGAAGTGAAGAAGACGCCGGCACCGGGGCGCTTCACTGAGGCGTCGCTGATCAAGGCATTGGAGAGTGCGGGGGTGGGGCGGCCCTCCACCTACGCGAACATCATTGAGGTGCTGAAAAACCGGCAGTACACGGCGCTGTCGGGGGGGCAGTTGTATGTGACGTGGCTGGGGCTGGTGGTGGCAGCGTACCTGCAAGACCAGTTTCCGGCGCTGGTGGACCTGGCATTCACAGTCAAAATGGAGAAGGATCTGGACCGGATTGCGGCGGGGGAGTTGAAGCGGGAGGCGTACCTGACCGAGTTCTGGACGAACGGGTTGGCGCAGACCATTCGGGCCGCGCGGCATGGGCCTCCGGCGCTGGTCCTGGGCAAGTTTGCCGGGGTGGTGGTGACGGCGCGTCAGGAGCAGATCGTCATGCTCCGGGATGGCAAGGCGGTACCGCTGGGGCTGGATGTGGTGCCGGACACCCTCACGCCTGAGGTGGTGGAGAGGATTATGGCGGGGCAAACAGTCAGGCCGCGTGAAACTCGCGGGCCTGCGTCATCGGCCAAAGGCAAGGCCCGGAAAAGTCCAGCCAGAAAGAAGAAGGCGTCATAGGCGCTGGCAGGTCCACGGCACACGTTGAGGCATGCAAAAGTGCCAGGGACGTAAGGCAACAGATCACGCTCCTGCTGGGAGCGCGGCACGGAGCCGGGCTAGCCCTGGAGCTGACTGGCCCATGCCACGAGACCCCGCCCGCGCTGCCTGGGAGGCCAACTGGCAGCAGGGACCGCCTTTGACGGCGCTGCAAACTGAGCGTGACCCGGCGGCCCTTCTGGGCGACACGCAGCCCGCTGCAAGCGTTAAAGCGCGTCTGAAAAACGTGCTGGCGAAGGTTTTCCCTGGGCATTGAAAGTGCACGATCGGTCGGAGGTGGTGCGCCCATGACTCGGCCTACGTACCCAAACGATCTCACAGACGCCGAATGGAATGTCCTTCTCCCGCTGCTTCCTCCAGAAGCTGCGGTTGGCCGTCCCCGCAAGTGGTCGCTACGGGAAATCCTGGATGGCATCTCCTACGTCCTCCGCTGTGGGATTGCCTGGCGAGCGATGCCCCACGACTTTCCCCCGTGGCAGACGATCTATCACTACCATCGGTTATGGAGACTTCAGAGCATCTGGGAGGGACTCCACACCATCCTTCGGGAATGGGTGCGTCAGCGTGAGGGCCGCGCAGCGACCCCCAGCGCGGCGATCATCGACAGTCAATCCGTCAAGACCACAGCAGCTGGTGGGCCTCGCGGATACGACGGTGGCAAGAAAGTCAGTGGACGGAAGCGACATCTGCCCGTCGACACCCTGGGACTGGTGATGGCGATCAAGGTGCATGAGGCGGACATCCAGGATCGCACCGGTGCGATCCTGCTCCTGCGGGATCTTCCTAACGTGTTTCCGCGCATGCAGCACGTGTGGGCTGACGCGGGATACACCGGAAAACTAAGTAGATCGCGAATAAGAAGTAGAATTAGGGATGGGTCGTCCCGCACGACAGATCGAGATCAGCGAAGCCGCCGACCAACAGCTCCATGCACT